>JBOHWA010000850.1:0-20460 GCA_050735855.1 Binatia bacterium | reverse complement strand
CCCGGCGACCTGCTCGGCGAGATCTCGTTGGCCGACGGCGACGTGTTGTCCTCCTCCGCCGAGGCGCTGACCGAGGCCCAGGTGCTGCTCCTGCCGCGCCAACGCATCGCCGCGTTCGTCGAGCGCCATCCCGAAACCGCCATGCGCTTTCTCGCCGCGCTCAGCCGCGAGCTCGCGGTCGCCCGCCACAAGGTGCGCGACCTGGCGCTGAAAAGCGCCGAGAGCCGCCTCGCCGGGCTGCTGCTGCAGCTGGCCCATTCGGCCGGCGACGGCGGCACCCCCGCCCGCCGCCTGCACCTGGCGTACGGACGCCGCGAGCTGGCGGAGATGGTCGGAGTGTCGACCGAGACCGCCATTCGGCTGCTCGCCGCACTCAAGCGCAAGGGCGCCATCACCACCGAGGGGCGCGACGTGCTGATCGCCGACCCCGAGCGGCTGGCGCGCATCGCGCAGCACGACGACGCCACGCCGCTCGAGCTTCGCCATGTCACCAGCTGACCATGCCCCATGCCCACCAGATCCCGGCGCTGACGCGGCGCAGTCCAAACCATGACCGATGTCATCCTCGAGCCCCTGGCGACACGTTAAGGTTCGATTGAATCGATGTTCAGTGGCCCACCCAAGGAGGAGCGCGATGTCCGATTTCCTGTCCGCCTATTCGATCCAGAGTTGGTTGGAATCGTGTCCGCAGGGCTACCTGCGCGGCACCGATTACGGCCATGCGCCGGGCGAGTACGAGCCCGAGGTGCTGGTGGAGAACGAGATCCTGCTCGCCGAGACCATTCGCGTCACGGTGCAGCTCATCATGGGCGAGCGCTGTGCGCTGGCCGCGTCGTCGGGCCTGATCAACGCGGCGCCGGACGAGAGCAGCAAGCGCTTTCTCGCCACCCAGACGCTCGATGAGGCCCGCCACGTCGAGGTGTTCACGCAGCGTCTCTACGACCTCGGCGTCAAGAAGGCGGATCTCGAATCGACCCTGCGCCAGCACGCCAACCCGCATCTGGTGCGCTTCGCCGAGGTGCTGCTCGAGAAGGTCGACAGGAAGGACTTCGTCGCCGGCGTGGTCGGACAGAACATCGTCCTCGAGGGCATGGCGTTCAGCGTCTTCGAGATGATGCTGGCGATGAACGAAGGCATGAATCCGAAGTTCGCCCACACGCTGGCGGGGACCATCGCCGACGAGCGCCGCCACGTCGGCTTCGGCGAGAACCGCATCGGCTCGCTGATCCGCCAGCACCCGGAGAAAAAGGCGGAGATCGAGCGGATGCAGAAGGAGATGTCCTACTACATGCTCGCCACCTTCGCCGACTCGTTCCGCAACAACAGCGCGGCGCAGGAGTTCAAGCGGGTCGGGAACGAGGTCGCCGGCGGCGCCCCGCACGCGCGCTGGCACGGGCTCGACCTGGCCGAGGCGGAGCCCGAGGCGATGGAGGAGGTGCTGGCCGACACGGTGCTGAAGGAGTTCAAGACCCGGCTCGGCCGCATCGGCATCGAGTACCAGACCCCGGTGCGCCCATGAGACACGCCACCGCCAGCGCCACCCCCGGCGCCGCCACCCTCGAGGTTGGAGCGCCCGGGGTTCCCCTGATGGTCGATCCGCTCGAATACGCCGCCGCCGTGCCCGGCGAGCGCCGGCGCTACCTGCTCGAGGACACGGGCTTTGACGAAGTCCCGGCGAAGTACCGCAAGTTCTACCGCCGCTGGGGCGGCAGCGGCGATGCGCTGGCGCCCAACGAGGTGCTGTGCCCGGTCTGCAAGGTCGTCATCCGCTCCAGCCGCGAGCTGCGCCCCGGCGACCGCGTCTATTGCATGCCGTGCATGTCGCGCCTGACCGTGGTGCGCACCGCCGAAGGTACCCTCGAGGGGCGCGTCGCGTATTGAGAAGGACTGAGTGCTGAGGAGGCTTTGCCTATAAAAGCGAAAGGCCGACCACGGATTGCGCGGATTGACAGATTTCACGGAGGGAACCCTCAGAAAATCCGTGTGATCGGCTCGTATCCGCTCAATCCGTGGTTTGCGTTTTCTTTTCTGGGCAAGGCCTGCTGAGGACTGAGCAAGGCGACAGAGACACTCAGGCCTCACGCTTGACCCGCGACGGGCCGCCCCGCTATCCCCGCCTGTGCGCGCAGGGACATCGACGCGCGCGAGGGAACCCATGCAGCCGAACGACGCGATGCGGTTGGTCGCTATCGCCCTGCTCATCGCGGTGCGGGCCGGCGCCGATCTCACGCCGGGCGACACGCTCAACCTCACCCTCGCGCACGATGGCGAGACGCGCCTCTACGACGTGCACGTGCCGGCCAGCTACGACGGCAGCACGGCCGTGCCGCTGATCCTCGATTTTCACGGCCTGTCGTCGAACAAGACGCAGCAGGCGGCCATCTCGGGCTTCAGGGCCCTGTCGGAGACGGCCGGCTTCATCGTCGTCTGGCCGCAGGGGCTGTTCGGCGCGGTGGGCAATCCCGAGGCGCCGTCGGGCACCATCGGCGTCGATCCGTTCGACTCGCTCGGGCCGGCCTGGAACGCGGCCGGGTGGTGCTGCGGTGCGGCGCGCGTCGCCGGCGCCGACGACGTCGGCTTCGCACGCGCGCTGGTCGAGGCGATCGACCAGCAGGCGAGCATCGACCGGCGGCGGGTCTACGTCACCGGCCTCTCCAACGGCGGCGGCATGACCCAGGCACTGGCCTGCGCCGCCGCCGACGTCTTCGCTGCGGCGGCGCCGGTCGCCCTGCCGCTGCCGCACACGCCGCTGACCACCTGCCAGCCGTCGCGCCCGATCGCGGTCATGCACTTCGCCGGTCTCACGGACATCGTCGTGCCCTACGCCGGCGGCCCGCTGCCGCTCGAGCCGTCGATCACGGTCGCCGCGGCGGCCGACAGCTTCGCGCGCTGGCACGACCTCAACGGCTGTCTCGGCGCGACACCGGACGAGGTCGTGACGGCGGGTGACAGCCGCTGCGAGACGTACACCTCCTGCGCCGCGGGCGTGCGCAGCGCGCTGTGCAGCATCGAGGCCGACGCGTTCCCGGGTGGCTTCTCGGGCCACATCACCTACTTCAATCCCGATATCGCGGTCGCCCAGACGGCATGGAACTTCCTGTCGCAGTTCACCCTGCCGGAGGCCGCCGCGGGCGTGCCGGTCGCCGGCACGAAGCTGCTGATCAAGAATGCCGTCCCTGACGCGCCGGCGAAGGCCCGCCTGGTCTTCGTGGCGAAGGACGCCGGGCTCGCGGCGCCCGCGCCCGGCTCGCCGGGCGACCCGCGCGCCGCCGGCGGCCAGATCAGCGTCAGCGGCGCCTCGTCGTTCACGCAGCTGCTGCCGGCGAGCGGCTGGCGCCTGCTGGGGACCGAGGCGAACCCACGCGGCTACAAGTACACCGATGCGACCCTCGCCGCCGGCCCCTGCGCGCTCGTGCTGATCAAGGATGGCGCGCTGGCGAAGGCGGTCTGCAAGGGCGGCGGCGCCACGCCGCTGAGCTACGACCTGCAACCGGCGCGGAGCGAGACCGCGGTGACGGTCAGCCTGGCGCTCGGCGCCGGCGGCCACTGCGCCACCTTCGGCGGCGCATCGATCGTGCGCGACGGCAGCGACGGCAAGACCCTGCTCGCCAGGGGCGCCACGGCGCCCGCGTCCTGCCCGTAGGGGGCGGGCTCATTCGGATCGCGCCGAGCGCGGTGGCTGGTGTGCCTTGACGGCGCCGCGCTGCCGCCGCGCGTGATCCTCCGGGCGGCGCTGGGCGGCATCGAAGGCGTCGCGAATGGCGACGTACAGGTCCTCGTGTGCATGGTGCTCCGTCGGCTCGCGCGTCACCACCAACTCACAAGCCGCCTGACGAACCCGCCAGGGTGGCGGTGCGGCGCCGGGCATGACCGTCACCGTGCCCGTGCACCCGTCGTCACCAGCCGCTGGCGCGATACACACGGCGACGCCGGCGTTCGTAGCCCCGACAGATCGTGCTCGGTAGTTTCCCCTATCGGGCCCGGGTATCTCCTACTTGCGCCAGCACCTCCGCCCGCGCGACAGAGCAGGGGCGCCGTGCACCCGGCATCGGCGCCCCAACCACGGAGGCGACATGCGATCGAGCGAGGACGGACGACGGCAGGGGGGAACGGGCGCGGCGTCAGCGGCGCTGGTCACCGGCGCGATGCTGGTGGCGCTGCTGCTGCCCGGCGCGGCGGGGGCCGCCGCCTATTCATTTCCACGCACGAAACAACACCTCACCGCGCAGCGCCGCGCGCCGAGCGGTCCGAATCCGCTGCTCGCCTTCCTGCCCGCCGGCGCGCAACCCGACTACGCCGCCTGGCGCGCGTGGATGGCGAGCCAGGGCGTGAAGAAGCGCAGCACCCTGCCGCCCACCAATCCGCTCCAGTTGATCCTCGCGGCGGAGACCGAGCCGAACGGCACGCAGGGCACCGCCGACGCGGTGAGCGGCTTCGGCACCGGCCTGGGCGATGACGACGCCGCCGACCTGTCGGGCACCATCGCCCCGTCCGCACCGCTGCTCGGCAGTCCGTCGGTCGAAGACGACGGTTCGATCCCGCTGGCCGCCGGGCTGGCGGTGCCGAGCGGCACCAGCATCAAGGTGAGCCAGACGCTCGGCGACGGCCCGCACGGCAGCGGCGGCACGGGCAGCGGCGACTTCGACTTCTTCGCCGTCGCGCTGGCCGCCGGCGACGAGCTGACGGTCGACATCGACGCCGACGTCAACGGCAGCCCGCTCGACTCCTTCGTCGTCATCTGGAACAGCGCCGGCGGCGTCCTGGTGTTCAACGACGACTACCTCGATCTCGACAGCTACATCGCGTTCACCGCGCCCGCCGCCGGCACCTACTACGTGTCGGTCGGCGCCTATCTCAACCCGGCACCGATCGACCCCTTCGACTCGTCGTCGGGCACCGGTTTCACCAGCCAGGGCCCCTATGACGTGACCATCGGCGTCAACGCCGGCGACAGCGACTTCTTCGCCATCGCGCTCGACGCCGGCGACGTCATCGCCGCCAACATCCTCGGCGGCGCCGACGAGATCCGCCTCTACGATCCCGCCACCCTGCAGCGCATCGGCTCGCAGCAGGACATCGGCTTCATCGTCCCCGGCCCGTTCCCCACCGGCGGCAACGCCTCGTTCGCCTACGTCGCCGAAACCGCCGGCACCTACGCCGTGCGCGTCAGCGGCGGCAGCGGCGCCTACACGCTCGAGCTGCGCGCCTTCCGGCCCTACCTCGAGGGCCAGCCGGGCGGCGCGGTGCAGACCCTGTTCATCGACTTCAACGGCGCGACGGTGAACCCCGCCATCTTCGGCGAGCCGTCCGGCAGCGCCGTGCTCTCGCCGTTGTCGACCTTCCTGCCCGGCTGGGGGCTGGGACCGGCGAGCGAGAGCGCCGTCATCGATGCCATCCTCGATGCGGTCGAGGAGAGCCTGTCGACCGACATGCGCGTGCTCGGGCTCAACGGCGACTTCGACGTCTCCAACACGCCGGGCGACTTCGACGTGGTCATCCTGAACAGCCGCGACCACGCCGATCCGTTCGGCAACCCGAACGTCAGCCGGGTGATCGTCGGCGGCACGATCGGCGAGCTCGGCATCGGCACCATCGGCATCGCCCAGTCGATCGACATCGGCAATTTCGCGACCAGCGAGAGCGCGGTCGTGCTGCTCGATCTGCTCAGCGCCCCAGCGTCGGACCCGAACTCGCTCAATCAGTTCGGCCTCGCCGGCGGCAAGACCATCATCGACCTGGTCGGCGTCGGCGTCGGCAACATCGTCGCGCACGAGGCCGGCCACATCCTGGCCAACTTCCACACCGACAACAGCGACGGCGTACCGAACATCATGGACCAGGGCGGCAACCTGCCGAACACGGTCGGCGTCGGCGGCGATCTCATCTTCGGCTCCTTCGACGATGCCGACGTCGATTTCGCCCTCGCCGTCTACGACCCGGACGAAGGCTTCAGCGGCCGCGAGGACGCGCTCAACGCCGTCGCCTTCGGCCTCTCGACGTCGGCCGCCGCCGGGATATGCGGCGACGGCACCCTCAACCTCGGCGAGGACTGCGACGACGGCAACGTGCTCAACGGCGACTGCTGCACCTCCACCTGCGGCATGCCGGTGTGCACCGTCACCGCCTTCGGCAAAGGCGGCCTGTTGTCGAAGGAGACCGCCGGCAAGGAGAAGCTGGTCGCCAAGTTCCTCAAGGGACCGGCCCTGACGCAGACCGACTTCGGCGATCCATTCGGCGGGACGACCGCCTATCACCTGTGCGTCTGGGACGACGGCCCCGCGCTGGTCGGTGGCTACCGCGTCGACCGCGCCGGCGACGTCTGCAGCGGCGCCAGCGCCCTGTGCTGGAAGCCGCTCGGCCAGCCGCCGCCCAGCGGCGCCGGCTACGCCTTCAAGGACAGCGACGCGGTCTCCGACGGCATCGCCAAGATGTCGCTGAAGGGCGGCGGCGCCGGCAAGTCGAAGGTGCTGGTCAAAGGCCGCGGCGCCGCCCTCCCCTCCATCGCCACGGCGTTGCAAACGAGCACCAGCGTCACCCTGCAGCTGGTCGGCAGCGACGCACCGGTCTGCCTGCAGAAGACGTTGAGCAACATCACCAAACAGGAGGCGGGCTTCTTCAAGGCGAAGTGACCGCGGTGTCTCGGCCAACGCCCTCGCGTGATACGTTTGAGAATGATCCCAAAACGCGCATGGACGCCGACCGTCGGTTGCTCGCGGCACGCGACGATCTGCTGCACCCGGAGGGGCGTCGGGCCCCCAGGGAAGTCGGGCTCGTGAGTCAGGCTGGGACCGACGGCGCCACCACCCGGGGCGCAGGCTTCGCGGCGCGCCTCATCGACCGCATCGGCGACCCGGGTATCTGGAGCGATGCGCAGCGGTGCCTGCTGGTCGCCGGCGCCTCCATCGCGTTCCTGGTCTGGTACTCCGCCCCCGAAATCTACGCCGTCTGGCACCCTGCGGCCGCCCCGTACTTCGACCCCGCCGTCCTGCCGTTGGTGCTGCGGGTGCAGGCCGGGCTCCTGATCGCCTGGCTGGTGGTGCTCGTCTGCGGGCTCATGCTGCGCCACCGCCGAGCCCCGGCGCCAGTCCTGGTCGGCGTGACCATCGCCCTGGCGATGTCTCAACTCGCCTACGCCGCGTACATCTCTGGTCCGCAGACCAACCCCACCGCCGGTGTGTTGGCCATCGGCGTCTGGACCGGTGGGCTGATCCTGTTTCCGCGCCGCGCCGTCGTCGTCACGATGTGCCTGTGGTGGCTCATCGTCTTCATCACGACGGGTGCCGAGCAGACCGGGTTCCTCCCCAGCGCACCGCTCTATCGTGACGCACCGATCGAGAACGGCCGGCTACACCCCGCGTGGCTGATGGGACACGGGGGGGCCACGATGCTGCTGATGCTGTTCATTCAGGTCGTGATCTATGTCGTCATCAATCGCTGGCACGGTCGCGAAACGGCGCTCGCGGTCACCTCCAGGCATCTGGCCCAGGCCAATGAGGTCATCAGTCGCTACGTCGCCAGCCAGCTCGCCGAGCAGATTCGCGACGGCAACCACCGCGCGCTCGAACGGCACGAGCGCCGGCGCCTGACGCTGTTCTTCTCCGACATCCAGGATTTCGCTGCCACCGCGGACCTGGTCGAACCCGAGGACCTCTCCCTCCAGCTCAATGAATACCTGGGGCAGATGACGGCCATCGCCGAACGCTACGGCGCCACCATCGACAAGTTCGTCGGCGACGCCATCATGATCTTCTTCGGCGCACCGGAGGCGACCAGCGATCGCGACCAGGCGCTGCGCGCCGTGCGCATGGCCATCGACATGCAGCACTGTCTGCTGGCGCTGCGCGAGCGCTGGCTGGCCGAGGGGGAGGAACGGCCGTTCCACGTCCGCATGGGCATCAACACCGGCCAGGCGAGCGTCGGCGCGTTCGGGTCTCCGTCCCGCCTCGAGTACACCGCCATCGGACGCCAGGTGAATCTCGCCGCGCGCCTGCAGGCCCAGTGCGAGCCCGATCGCATCCTCCTCAGCCATTCGACCTTCACCCTCGTTCACGGGGACATCGCCTGTGCGCCGCGAGGCGAGGTCTCGGTCAAAGGCTTCCACGTGCCGGTGAAGATCTACGAGGTCGTGCCTGCCGAGTCGGTGCCGGCCGCGATCGAGAAATCGAGCCCCGCATAGCCCGGCGCGGGCCGTCGACGTCCGCGCGTCGGCTGTCGTGCGACGCGGTCCCGCATCCAGGCAACGCGCTGGCGATGGCGCCGCGGCCTGCGCACTCGTCTATACCTGCAGCACCGCGGCGCCGCTGAAGCGCCCGGCGCGCAGGTCGTCGAGCGCCCGGTTGGCGTCCTCGAGCGCGTAGCGCGCGATGTGCGTGCGCACCGGCACCTGCGGCGCGATGGCGAGAAAGTCGCGGCCGTCGCGGCGCGTCAGGTTGGCCACCGAGCGGACGATGCGCTCGCCCCACAGGAGCCGGTAGGGAAAGGCCGGGATGTCGCTCATGTGGATGCCGGCGCAGACCACCACGCCGCCGGGCACCACCTGGGCCAGCGCCGCCGGCACCAGCGCACCGATCGGGGCGAAGAGGATGGCGGCCTCGAGCGGCTCGGGCGGCGCCTGCGCCGAGCTGCCAGCCCACACCGCGCCGAGCTCGCGCGCCAGGCGCTGGGCGCCGTCGTCGCCCGAACGGGTGAAGGCATACACCTCGCGCCCCTCCCACACCGCCTCCTGCGTCACGATGTGGGCCGCGGCCCCGAAGCCGTACAGCCCCAGGCGCCGCCCGTCGCCGGCCATGCGATAGGCGCGATGGCCGATGAGACCGGCACAGAGCAGCGGGGCACCGTGCGCGTCGGCCAACGCCGCGGGCAGCCGAAAGCAGTAGCGCGCGTCCGCCACCGTATACTCGGCGTAGCCGCCATCGATCTGGTAGCCGGTGTAGCGCGCCTGCGCGCAGAGGTTCTCGCGCCCCGCCGTGCAGTAGGCGCAGGTGCCGCACGCGCCCCCGAGCCACGCGACGCCGACCGGCTCGCCGACCGCCAGGCCGGCGACGCCGTCGCCGAGCCGTTCGACGACGCCGACGATCTCGTGCCCGGGCACCAGCGGCAGCTTCGCCTCGCCGAGATCGCCGTCGACGACGTGCAGATCGGTGCGACACACGCCGCAGTAGCGCACCCGCACCAGCACCTGGCCGGGGCCGGGCTGCGGCACCGGCAGGTCGACCGCTCGCACGACGCCGCTGGCACCACCCTCATAGATCATCGCGCGCATGTGGCCCCCTTCGGATAGCACCACCGCCGGCACACGGCCACGCGCCGCGGCGCGGCGCGACGTGCCGAGCGGCCGCGCCTTCCGACGACTGCGACGCCATCCTCGCGCCGATCGGAATCGACGCGGTCGAGCAACCCCCGATCGCGCCGCAGCCGCGCACGCCCACTCTGGTCCTGTCCTTGCAGTCTGGATGGGGGACACCCGTGCGATCCGGAGCCACTCAGATCAGCCGAGGAGGTGACCCGCGATGAGGCCGATACACCCGCTGGGCCTAGTGTTGATGGCCGTGATCCTGTTCGCCCTTCCTGCCAATGCAGAAGAGGGTAACCCGGCCAGCCGCGCCGCGTACCTGAAGTACTGCTCGGCGTGTCACGGCGAGGACGGCCGGGGCGATGGCATCGTCGCCACGGCGATGCGCCCGAAGCCGATCGACCTCACCCAGCTCACCCCCGCCGGCGGCCCGTTCCCGCGCGCCCGGGTGATGGAGAGCATCGACGGCCGCCGCCGCATCGCCGCGCACGGCGATTCCGAAATGCCGGTGTGGGGCGAGATCTTCCTGGCCGAAACCGGCCCGAGCCTCAGCGAACCCGCCGAGGTGCGCGGCCGCGTCCAGCTCATCACCGAATATGTGAAGGCGATTCAGGCGCATTGACCCTGGACGCGCGAGCGCGGCGGGCGGCGACCGCCGCATGCAGAGGTGACCCATGACGTGCATTCACCGAATGTTGGTGCCCACCGACGGCTCCATCGGCGCCGCGGCGGCGGGCGTGTTCGCCGCCCGTCTGGCACGCGATCTCAAGGCCGAGATCAGCGTGGTGACGGTGGTCGACACCTCGCCGCTGGCCGAGGCCTACGGCGACGCCGCCTTCCGGGCCCAGCGCATCGCCGAGATCCACGCCCGGGCCGCCGAACAGGCCGCGCACTTTGCCGAGCAACACTTCGCCACCGTCGCGCCGGCGTCGGCGCACGTGCGCGACGGCAACACCCCGGCCGAGATCATACAGGCGGCGCGCGATCTCGGCAGCGACCTCATCGTCATGGGGACGCACGGCCGAACCGGCATCACCCACCTGCTCATCGGTTCGGTCGCCGAGATGGTCGTCCGCGCCAGCCCCATCCCGGTGCTGACGGTGCGCGCTCCCGAGTGAGGGGTCGGACACGCATCGCGGACCAGGAGCACGTACCGTCCGACGCCATCACCGTTGCCGCCGGCGACCCGGAGGTCCCTGAGCCCCTGCTCGCGCAGCTCGCGGTGGGCGGCCGGCTGGCCATTCCGATTGCGCCGACGCCACGCGCCGCGGATCGGGAATCAGGGGCCGCGCGGGCCCCGCCGTGCTACGGACAACCATGACGCAGATTCGCATCGACGGCGCTGCCTGCGACACGTCGACAGAGGAGACTCTGCTCGACGCGCTGCGCCGGCACGGGCACGACGTGCCGACGCTCTGCCATGATGATCGCCTGGCGCCGCAGCCGCTGTGCCGCCTGTGCATCGTGGAGGTCGCCGGCCTCGCGCACCCGGTGCCCGCCTGCGCCACCCGGCCGCAGGACGGGATGGAGGTCCGCACCCACTCGGCGCGCATCGATGCGCACCGCCGCGTCACGCTCGAGCTGCTGGCGCGACGCCATCCGCCCGAGGCGCTGCGTGGCCCGATCGAGCATGACTTCGCGCGGCTCATCCGCGCCCACGGCCTGGCGGACGACCTGCACGGGACGTCCGATCCGTTGCTGGTGGACGACTCTCATCCCTACATCCACGTCGACATGTCGCGCTGCATCGACTGCTACCGCTGCATCCGCATCTGCGACGACGTCCAGGGGCAATTCGTCTGGCAGGCGTGGAACCGCGGCGACCGCATGGCGATTCGGCCCGACGAGGGGACGACGCTGCTGGCCAGCGCCTGCGTGGCGTGCGGCGCGTGCGTCAGCGCCTGCCCGACCGGGGCGCTGGAGGACAAGACGCTGCTCGAGCGCGGCCCGCCCGCCGAGCGGACGCGGACGACCTGCGCCTACTGCGGCGTCGGCTGCGAGCTCGACGTCGGCACGCGCGGCGGCCGCATCGTGCAGATCCTCCCGGCCATGGATGCTCCCGTCAACCGCGGCCACCTCTGCGTCAAAGGTCGCTACGCGTTCGACTTCGTCGACTCCCCCGACCGCCTGACGACGCCGCTGCTGCGCACCGCGACCGGATGGCGTGCGGTCGCGTGGCCGGAGGCAGTCGCGTTCATCGCCGAGCGGCTCGGCGCCGTGCTGGCGCGGCACGGCCCGGGGGCAGTCGCCATGCTGGGCTCGGCGCGGGCGACCAACGAGGAGAACTACGTGGCGCAGAAGTTCGCGCGCGTCGTGCTCGGGACCAACAACGTCGACTGCTGCGCGCGCGTCTGTCACGCCCCCTCGGCGAAGGCGCTCTCCACCGTGCTCGGCGTGGGGGCGGCGACGGGCGCGTTCGACGACATCGAGCTGGCGCGGACGATCCTGGTCTGCGGCGCCAATGCCACCGAGGCGCATCCGGTGGTCGGCGCGCGCATCCGGCAACAGGCGCTGCGCGGCGCCAACCTGATCGTCATCGACCCGCGCCGCATCGAGCTGGCGCGGATCCCCGGCGCGCTGCACCTGCAGGTATCGCCCGGCGCCAACGTGCCCCTCCTCAACGCGATGGCGTGCGCGATCGTCGAGGAAGGGCTGGTGGACGACGCCTTCCTGCGCGACCGGGTGGAGGGATGGCCGGCGTTCCGCGACCACATCGCACGCTTTCGGCCCGAGGACGTCGGACCGTCCGCCGGTGTCCCGGCGCCCCTGATCCGCGCGGCGGCCCGGCGCTACGCGTGCCAGACGCCGTCGATCTCGTTCAACGGGCTGGGGCTGACCGAGCACGTGCAGGGCACCGAGGGCGTCATGGCGCTGGTCAACCTCGCCCTGCTGACCGGCAACGTCGGCAAGCCCGGCAGCGGCGTCAACCCGCTGCGCGGCCAGAACAACGTGCAGGGCGCCGTGCACATGGGCTGCGAGCCCGCCCTGCTCACCGGCTCGGCGCGACTGGATGAGGCGGCGCCGCGCGTCGAGGCCGTCTGGGGCGCCGCGGTGCCGCGGCAGCCCGGTCTGGGGCTGCTCGGTATGACCGAGGCCGCGGCACGCGGCGAGCTGAAGGCGCTGTGGGCGATGGGCTACGACGTGCTGCTCACCAACCCGACCGCCGAGGTCACCCGCCGCAGCCTGGCCGCCCTCGATCTCCTCGTCGTGCAGGACATCTTCATGAACGAGCTGGCGCGCGAGCTCGCCCATGTCGTTCTGCCGTCCGCCTGTGCCTTCGAGAAGGACGGGACGTTCATGAATGCCGAGCGGCGTGTCCAGCGCGTCCGCCAGGCCGTCGACCCGCCGGGCGAGGCCCGCTCGGACTGGGAGCCGCTGTGCGAGGTCGCGCGCGCCATGGGGCACAGCGCGGGCTTCGGCTTCGCCTCGGCTGAGCAGATCTGGGAGGAGATCCGCGCGGTGTGGCCGGCGGGTCGCGGCATCACCTACGCGCGCCTCGAGCAGGGCGGGCTGCAGTGGCCGTGTACGGACGAGAGCCATCCCGGCACGACCCGCCTGCACGCCGAGGTGTTCGCGGCGGGCCCGCGGGCGGCGCTGCGCTGCATCGAGCCCGTGCCCTCCCCCGAGGAGACGTCGCCCGACTACCCGCTCGTCCTGATCACCGGCCGATCGCTGTATCAGTTCAACGCCGGCACGATGACGATGCGCACGCCGAACCACCTGTTGCGCCCCACCGACCGGCTCGACGTCGCCCCCGCGGATGCGGCGCGCCACGGCTTCTGCGAGGGCGAGCGCGTCCGCATCGAGAGCCGCTACGGCACCGCCGTGCTCCCGCTCCACATCGACGCCGCCGCGCGGCCGGGCGAGCTCTTCGCCACCTTCAGCGATCCAGCCGTGTTCCTCAACCAGGTCACCAGCCCCTGGCGTGACGCACACACGGCCACGCCGGAGTACAAGCGCACGGCGGTGCGCCTGCAGCGGGTGTAACGGGCCTCAATGCCAGCCCACAGAGACCCGGCCCTCGCGCCACCGGTCATCGGCTCAGTCTGGAGGGGTCGGGCCGGCACCCTGCCCGAGAGCCTGCGCGCGCTCGTCGAGCGCTTCGATGCGCGCGCGCTCGGCGCAGCGCGCGCGGCGCGGATTCGCCTGCAGGTCGTCGAGGGCGGCGCATGGGACGCGGTCGTGCGCGGCAACGAGTTGGAGTTCCGCGTCGCCGAGGAGCACAGCGTTGCCGACGCGACCCTCACCGCCGATCGCGCCACCTGGACAGCGATCGCCGGCGACCTGCGCGCCGGCCTCGAGGCGTTCCGCGACGGCAGCCTGATCGTCCGTCACAACCTGCACCTCGCGGTCGGATTCCTCGCCGCGACCAGCGGCGCGGCCGGACCGGGCCGCCTCCAGGTCGATCAGGTCGAGACCATGCGCGGACGCCTCTCGCTGCTGAGCGCCGGGGACGGAGTGCCGGTCCTGTTGCTCCACGGGCTCGGGGCGACGAAGGGATCGTTTCTGCCGACGCTCGCCGCGCTGGCGCCGTCGTTCCGCACCATCGCGCTCGACCTGCCCGGCTTTGGCGACTCCTATAAGCCGTTGAACGCCCCATACTCCGCTGCGTACTTCGCCCGCGTGGTCGTCGACGTACTGGATGCGCTGGGTCTCGAGCGCGCCCACCTCGTCGGCAACAACCTGGGCGGGCGCGTCGCCATCGAGGTCGGCCTGCGCCACCCGGAACGGGTGCGACGTCTGGCGCTGCTCGCGCCGGCGTTGGCCTGGCAGCGCCCGCGGCCGTGGGCGGCGCTGGTGCGCGCGCTGCGCCCGGAGCTCGGCCTGGTGCCGATGGCGCCGCGCTGGGCGGTCGAGGCGATCGCGCACCGCCTGCTGCCGGTGGCCGAGACCCCCTGGGTGCGCGCCGGGGTGGACGAGTTCCTGCGCGCCTACCGGACGCCGCGCGGCCGCGTGGCGTTCTACGCCGCCGCACGCCAGATGTATCTCGAGGCGCCGGACGGTGCCTCTGGCTTCTGGACGCGGCTGGCGCGACTACACCCGCCGGCCTTGTTCATCTGGGGCCGCCGCGACTGGCTGGTCCCGATGGATCTCGCCAGCCACGTCAAACACACGCTGCCGCCGGCGCAGCACCTGCGGCTGGATTGCGGTCACGTTCCGCAGATGGAGCGGCCGGCGGAAACGCACGCCGCCATCGCCGCATTCCTCGGCCGATCGTAGGGCTGCGCCACCCGTTCGGCGACGCCGACGGCGCCGCCGCTGGACGCAGAAACCGAAACGGCCCACAGCTCGTTGGAGTTGCGGCCGTTTGAAGGTTGCGGGGGGAGGATTTGAACCTCCGATCTTCGGGTTATGAGTGCTGCCGAAGGTCAATAAACGTAAGCAGGACAAGGGCTAGCGGTGGTCAGAAGTGGTCACCGCTAGCCCGAATCCGAAAGTGGGGAGCTAGTCCTTCTTGGACTGCTCGGTCCCGACCGGCGTGCTAGGGGGGCGAGCAACACCTGTTCCGCTTTGGGGCGGCTTGGGCTCTACAACTGTAGCACCGGGGGTATGCCCCCGACCCTGTGGTGTGTATCCCTTTTGGATGATCTCTCCCTCGCTTCCCGGCTGATACCCTTCACGTAGCGGGAATATTGGCTCTTTTGGCATTCTAATCGCCTCCGATCTCAAAGAATTCTATCAGATGGCATTCTTCAACGGAAACCCACATACCGGCAGTGCCGTCTAGTCGCTGCTCGAATTTTCCGTCGACACTCACGCGCCAGGTCTCGGTGACGTAAACATCGCGTGGGCAAGGATGCGACGAGCAAAACGACCCCTTTGAATATTTCCCCCCAGCGAGCTCTCCGCTCTTGAAGTGGAACAGCATCCAGCAGGGCTTTCCTTGACCAAGAAAATAGTCCCAGCCGGTGGGCGTGGGGTGTAGCGCTCCGAGTCCAACGAACCAAGTCGACCTAATCGCCGCTTGGGCAATTAACGCGAGTACGGTGGGGAATGCGAATAGGCCCAAGAACGTCACCGCCATGTAGCACGCACGAGAAGCATCCCCGGCGACTTCTGCAAGATCGAATATCCAGAATCCCAATGAAAGATTCAAAGATCCATACGCAAACACCGCGATGATCTGCTCTGACGGGTTTCTACGCTCGCCCGGTACAAACAGGTCGTATACGAAAACCATCACGAAGCCGGGCACGAGCACCCGTAGGGCGAGCGATAGTGCGGTGGGGTCGGACAAGAACTCCATGGCTCCCTCTTTCCTTGAAACAGGCCGAGCTGCCGCTTCGTTCATACTTTCGCACAGCCCAGTAGTCCGCGACCAGCAGCAACCTAGGTCGGATTCGCCTTCTTGGCGACTTTCCGGCCGCCCACCTTGACGGGGCCACCCAGGCGCTCCCGGATCTGTGTATCTCGTCGATCACGTCGAGCGGTGGCCGGACCCGCGCGTCCTGGTCGCACAGGTCCCAACCCGCGCGATGAACCCCACGATCAGTCAGCAGACGGTCGACGAGGCGCTGGAGGACGATGAGGTCTCGGCCCGATCCGAGTGGCTCGGCCTCTGGCGCCACGACGTCGAATCCTTCATCGGCGCCGACGCGCTCGAGGCCGTCACGATCCCGGGCCGCACCGAGTTGCCGCCGATCGGCAGTGCGTCGCACTTCGCCTTCTGCGACCCTGCCGGCGGTACAGGCAGGGACTCGTTCTGCGCGACGGTCGGGCACCGCGAAGGGGACCGTGTTGTGCAAGACGTCCTGATCGAGATTCGGCCGCCATTCGACCCAGACGCCGCGGTGCAAGAGATCGCTGGCGTGCTCCGACGCTACGGTGTCAGTAGCGTCACCGGGGACCGCTACGCCGGCGCCTGGCCGACGTCGCGCTTCCAGGCGCATGGCATCACCTACCGACCGGCCGAGATGGTGCGCAGCGACCTCTACCGCAATGCGCTGCCCGTCATCACGGCGAAGCGCTGCGAGCTGCTCGACGATGCCCGCATGCGCCGGCAGTGGCTCTCCCTTGATCGCACGATCAGCCGCACCGGCCTCGAGCGCATCGACGCCAACGGCGGGCGAAGGCAAGACGACGCCGCCAACGTCACCGCCGGGCTGCTCTGCATGGCGAGCCGGGCGCGCACGGTGGCGGGCACGGTCAAGCTGACGGGGTTCTGATGGCGCCGCGCAATACAAAGCTGTGGACGCGCCTGCGCTGCTCGCGCCGCCGTTTCACGGAGGAGCATCCGGGTCGGCCGCAACCGGGCGACTTGGATCGGGAGTGTGTGTTGTGCCGCGCGCCGCTGGGGAGTGTGACGACGTTCGCGATCAGCGGCTGCTCCAGCGCGGCGAACGCTTTGCGGTTGTCGTCTGGCGCTGCTTTGGGGAACGAAGCGAAGCGCCCCCGCGGCGAGGGGCCGACCTGACTACTGCACTGGCTCAACCCTACGCGGCTTCGCTATTGCGACTGAAAGGAATGCCGAGGTGTTCTGACGCTTGATTTCGACGTCTAGCCCCGCCCCTAAGTCGAAGTAGCGAAGTACGGTGTCTCGCAACGAATCCCGGTCGTCAGCATATTCGAAAGGATTGACTACGTGGGTTCTGAATCGCCGCCCGCCCTTAAGTGGAACGTCGTAGTCGCGAATCAATGGCTCACCCCGACGCTGCAGATCGCGAGCGGTCTCCTCTCGCGACATACCTTCGGTGTGAATCTGTGTTTCTGCAAGTGCGCTCGGACAAAGCCAGACGACGGCGGCCTCAGCCAGCCGCTCGGCGCGAGCAGCTTCATCGACGGCGGGGCCCATCCAGAAATCTTCATGGTTCTCGTACTCTCCGAACGCGAGTGCGCCCCGGTAGATCAGCGGCGGCCCATCAAACAGGGCGGCCAACTTCACAAAGACCGACACGAGGCTGCTCAAGGTCAACACGCACCAGCATCCGAGCGCCGCCCCGCTCATTCCCACCTTCGGATCCTCAAGTACACCCAGAAACACCGTGTCCGAGAATGATCGAAACAGAACACTGCGCGGGTCGAGATTTAGCTTCTGCTTGTACGCCTCAGCGAAGGTCTCCACGGAACTCCGGACTCGCACAAGTCGATTGAAGATCGCCGCTTCTTCCTCAGGCGTCTTGCCGCGCCAGATTCCAGCGAATCCCAACGCGTCGATGACCGCGATCGCACCACGTCGCATTTCTACTTGTACTCCGCCTCGAGCGCGGCGAGCCCGCGCAACACGGCGAGGCGCAGGACCATGTTCCGAGAGACCGTGCCAACCGGCGCCAGCTCCCCTTTCTTCAGCTTCGGTATCAGGTTGTCCGCTCGCTTCAGCAGATCCTTGTCGAACCGCAGCCCCACCACCATCGCCCCTGCCACCGGTTTCTTTGCCATGCAGAATCTATGGCACTTCGGCAGCAGAGCATCAACAGTCCGTCAACCAGGCGTTGACAGCAAACCATCAACAATGCATAAGCGCGGCATCAACTAACCCACAACCAAGGGAGGTTCCAATGCCAATGCCCCTGACTGCGGAAGACTTCAAAGACCGCATGCGCACACTCGACGCGAGAATCCAGAAGTGGATCGACCTCGAGAACCGCTTCGGCGCGCTGTTCGGTGAGTCCAGCGCGGGAGCTGAGGCGCGCGTCCAGCGCGAGCTGGTGATGGACGGCGACTTGCGGGAGACTCCGGCCGTTCACCGCCTCACCATGGCCCGCCAGCTCGTGCTGGGGCTCGACGACTTTGAGCTCATCGACCGCGATGCCACCAGCCTCGCCGTGGGGCTGCGGGCCATCGCCGCGCAGATCGGCGTGCCGTACCTCGAGCTGTCCATGGCCGAGCGCTCTTGCATCCAGAACCCAGACACGACGCGGAGCGACCTCGCGGACTGGGTCGGGTGGTGCCGCGAGCACGCCCGAGCGGCTGACGCCGGCGCAGGCCGAGACGCCGAAGCGCAAGGCGGGAAGGAAGGTGGCGTGAGGGCGAAGCAGGTACAGCGCGAGCTACGCGCGGCGCTGCGCGAGAAGATGGCGCAGGAGACGCTAACCGAGGTGCTGCGCTGCTACGGGTGGACGTGCATGCCGCCGGCGCAGAAGCGGAAGGGAGGAGGTGGCTGATGGGCGTCAAGGTCCGCGAGGACGTGCCGGGCTCCGGCGTCTGGTTCATCTACGTCAACCACAGGGGAAGCGCTTCTCGCGCTGCGTCGGGCGCGACAAGCGTGTCGCCAACACCATCGCCCGCCAGGTCGAGAAGGAGCTAATTGCCGCCAACCTCGGCCTGCCGAAGGCCGAGCCGACCGTCGCCACGTTCACGACCTCGTAGGGCGGCAGGTCAGTGCGGCGGGACGAGCAAACATCGCAAGCCCGCCGCCACGATCGTGACCGCGCCAAGGACGACGGCGCTGCCGGTGACGCGACGGCCCGTCAGCCACCACGTCCGCACCCGCCGTGCCAGGAGGTCAGCGGCGCACCAGATACCACTTGCAAGCCAGGCCGCGACCAGCGCGGTGACGAAGAACAACATCCGCTCCGCAGCTAGTTCGGGCGGCGCGGTCACTGCGCCGCCAGCACCTGCAGCACACTGGGTACCGCCCCGAGTGGCACCGGATCGCCATGCGAGTCGCTGGCACGGAGACCGCGCAGGGTGAGGGGGCGCTCGCCGAGTGCGGCGTCGGCGTTGATGTGCACGGTGCAGGTGAACAGATCGCTGCCGTCGGGAATCGGATCGAGATCCTCCAGGCTCGCGAGAAACCAGGTCACTCGCGTGCAGTCGCGTCCCAGCACGCACTCGAATGGGCGAAACGACAACCCCGAGCGCTTGGGCAACGCGGCATTGTCGACGCAGTCGAGCAGCGGCATGTCAGCCGGCAACTCAATTCGGCCCTGGACGCCAACTATGTCTACTCCGCCGCTCAACAGGCGCACCGCCAGCGTCAGGGTATCGCCGGGCCGCGCCGGTGCCGACACGACGGCGATTCGAGCTACGGCGTCGGCTGACGGTGGCATCAGCGGGATCGGGCACGCCACCGCGCCGAGGTTCCACGCAGTGTACACGTCGCTCTCGGGATCGACCAGGGACGAGCAGGCGCTGGCCGGGGCAGTACCGCGCACGATTGCCACAGCGGTGACGACCTCGTCGATCGAGATAGCCTCATCGCCGTTGCAATCACCGAGACAGCGCTGGGGCGTCGGCGTCGCGGCAGGATCCAGCGTGGGTGTTGGCGGCGCGGGCGGAGGCGCCGGGCAACCGCCAAGGGCGGCCGTGACACCGCGGATGAGTTCATTGACTCTCACCGTGCCGTTGCTATCGGCGTCGCCGTCGCAGCGGAGAGGGCTGCTGGGGCAACCGTCGAGCGTGTGGCGCACGGCGACAATCAACTCGGGCACGCTGACCGCGCCATCCGCGTCCAGATCCGGCGGACAGCGCGGGTTGGCGAGGTGGCCAGTGATAAAACTGCCAATTGCCTGCGGACGTTCGCCGACTCGGATGGGCGCGACGACGAGCCCGCTTTGCGTGTCGACGGCGAACAGTTGCCCGGCAGCGGCGTAGAGACGCCCGCCGTTCGGGGTCAGCGCCACGCCGACGGGTTGACCGCGCAAAGGAATGCTGCTGATCACGCGGTTCGTCGTCGTGTCGACGACTGCAACGGAAAGGCCGAGATTGATGCCGACGTACAGGCGCATGCCGTCTGGAGCGATCGCGATGCCGATTGGGAGCGGCCCGACATTGACGTGCTCCAGCACGGTGTAGCGCTCGAGATCAACGACGGTCAGCCGACTGGCGCTTGGCCGGGTGACATACAGGCGCCGGCCGTCTGGGCTCGCGACGATCCCTTCCGGTCCGATTGGTACCGCGGGCGGATCGGTGGTCAACACGATCCGCTGCAAGAAGCGCTCCTGCACCGCATCGAGCACCGAGATGGATCGGCCCCGCTCGTCGGCGACGAAGACGCGGTCGCCCAATGGTGACACCGCGATCCCGGTAGGCTCGGATCCAACGCCAACGGTACGGCGGACGCTATCGCTGCGCGTGTCAATGATGGACACGGCGCTGAGGTTGTTACTGACGTACAAGCGCGAGCCATCGGGGCTCAGTGCAAGGCCTTGCGGCCGTGCACCGACCTCGATCATCTGGACGACGGTGTTGCGCGCCGTGTCGATGACCATCACCTCGCCGGACTGCGT
>JBOHWA010000849.1:0-2548 GCA_050735855.1 Binatia bacterium | reverse complement strand
GCCGTGGGGTCGGTTCCGCCCAGGACCAGGACGTCGGCGCGCAGCCTCTCCCCGAAGGCGGCGAGCGCCCCGGCAAGCTCGGCGCGCGGGGCACCGTCGGCGGACAGCCGGGTGCAGGCGGCCAGCGCCTCGCTCGCCAGCCCGAGCTCGCGGCCGCGCGCCGCCGCCGCGGCGCTGCCGGCCAGGCCGTCGAGCAGCGCTTCGAGCTGCAGCAGTTGGTAGAGCACCGAGCGCGGGTTGGTCTCGTCGTCGAGCAGCAGATCGAGCACCGCACCGGGATCGGCGGCGGCGCGATAGCGGCGGCGATAGGTCATCGAGGCGTCGGCGATGGTGAGCAGCGCCTCCCAGGGCACCGAGGCGGCCGAGGCGCCGGGTGGGCACAGGGTGCGCAGCACCGCCAGGGCGCTGTGCGCGCGCTCCAGGCGGCGGCCGATCTCGAGGAAGCGCCAGCGCTGGCCGCGGCTCATGCTGTCGGCCGACAGGCCGCCGAAGGCCGCCAACAGCAGCAGGACCCGGTCGAGATGATCGAGGGCGTCGTCGAGATTGCGCGGCTCGGCAAACTCGCGGTCGAGCGCCGCGATCACCCGCCAGGTATCGCTCGACAGCCGGTCGCGCACCGCGCGGCTGGCGCGCACCATGCCGTGCAGGTTGAAGCGCAGGCTGCCGGTGCGCGCGCCGTCGTAGAGCACGGCGCGCAGCTCCGTTTCGGGCCCGGCGACGCGCTCGGCGGCGTGGCTGCCGATGAAGCCGGGGAAGGTGGTGGTCACCTGGGTGACGGCGCGCAGCAGGGCCGGGAGATGCGGATCATACGGCGCCGCGTCGAGGTCGAGCACGCGCTGCAACACCTCGCGCAGCACGCGCGCCGAGCCCTCGGCGCGCTCGGCGTAACGGCCGGCCCAGAAGAGGTTGTCGGCGACGCGCCACGGCACCTCCTGGCCGCCGCGCACCACCGATAGCGGGCGATCGGCCGGGGTGAGCAGGCTGATCTCGCGCTCGGGCTCGGAGGCCAGCACCCAGACGTCCTTGCTGATGCCGCCGCGCTGGTTCGAGACCACGCCGCTGTCGCACGTCGGCGCGACGCGACACAATCCGCCCGGCATGACCGTGTAGCCCTCGCCGTCGGCGGCGAGGAAGCCGCGCAACAGCATGGCGCGTGGCTCGAGCCGGCCGTCGGCGACCACCGGCACGGTCGACAGCGGCAGGTGCTCCTGTCCGACGTAGTGATGCGGCCGCGCCTGAATGCGTTCGACCAGGCCAGCGCGCTCCTCGTCGTCGAGGACGGCGCCGAAGATGGTCGCCTCGCTGCCGTGCGGGAAGATCGGCTTGACCACCAGACGGTCGAGGTTGGCGAGCACGTGCTCGCGCCCGGCCGGATCACCGCACCACCAGCTCGGCGCCGACGGCAGCTTGAGATCCTCGCCCAGCAGCTCGCGCGCCAGCTGCGGCAGGTAGGCCATCAGGCCCGGGTTCTCCACCACGCTGCTGCCGAGCGGGTTGACGACGGCGACATGCCCCTGGCGCGCCGCCTGCAACAGCCCGGGCACGCCGAGCAGCGAGTCGCCGCGCATCTCGAGCGGATCGCAGAAGGCGCCGTCGACGCGGCGCAGGATGACATCGACCGGCCGCAGCCCTTCGAGGGTGCGCAGCCAGACGCGCTGGTCGCGCACGGTCAGATCGTCGCCCTGCACCAGGGTGCAGCCAAGGTAGCTCGCCAGGTAGGCGTGCTCGAAGTAGGTCTCGTTGCCCGAGCCGGGGGTCAGCAGGACCAGGTGCGGCGTGTCCTCGGGCTGACCGGCCAGGGCGGCGAGCGTGGCGCGCAGGCGGCGGAAGAAGAGCGGCAGGCGGTGCACGTGCGAATCGCGGAAGATGCTCGGCAGGATGCGCGACAGCACGGTGCGGTTCTCGAGCGCGTAGCCGGCGCCCGACGGCGCCTGGGTGCGGTCGCCGATGACGCAGAACGAGCCGTCCGGCTGGCGCGCCAGATCGGCGGCGTAGAGCGGCAGGTGGCGGCCGCGCGGCGGCGGCACGCCGACGCAGGGGCGGCCGAAGCCGGGATGGGCGTAGATCACCTCGGCCGGGATGAGGCCGCGGCGCACCAGCTGGTGCGGGCCGTAGAGGTCGGCCAGGATCAGCTCGAGCAGCTCGGCGCGCTGCGCCAGGCCCTGCTCGATGGTCTGCCACTCGGGGCTGGTGAGCAGCACCGGGATGGGGTCGAGAGCCCACAGGCGCTCGCTGCGCTGCGGGTCGTCGTAGACGTTGTAGGTGACGCCGTGCTCGCGCAGGACGCGCCGCGCCTCGCGCCAGCGCTGGGCGAACTCGACGGCGCCGAGCGCGCCGAACGCGCCGGCCAGGTAGGCCCAATGCGGCCGCACGCTGCCGTCGGGCGCGTGCAGCTCGTCGTACACGCCGGCCGCGGGTCGATAGCCGGTGAAGAACGGCGCGGCGGCGGCGCGGTCGGCGCGGGGAGACTCAGGCATACGCGTCAGGTGGGATCTCACAGACGGGCGCGATTGTCACCCGGGGGCTTGCCCGCGGTGTGCAACGGCGT
>JBOHWA010000848.1:0-1674 GCA_050735855.1 Binatia bacterium | reverse complement strand
ACCTCGTGTTGGTCTTGCTCCGGGTGGGGTTTGCCGCGCGGCGCCGTCACCGTCGCCGCGGATCGTTGCCGATCGTTTCACCGACTCCCCGCTCATCGCGGGGCCGTCTCCTTTCTGTGGCACTTTCCCCTGATCGCTCAGGGCCGCCGTTAGCGGCCACCCTGCCCTGCGGAGTCCGGACTTTCCTCCCGCCCCGATCCGGGACGAGCGACTGCCTGACCCTCTCCGGTCGACGACGGTGATAGCGCGCGCGGCGCGCGGCGGCAAACTTCGGCGCCGCGCGCCGCAGCGCTGGGTCACTCCGCCGGTGGCGGCGGACGGAAGAACAGGATGCGCTGGCAGTTCGGGCACTGCCGCACGACGTCGAGGTACTTCTGCAGCTCGTTGTACAGCTGCGGCGGGATGCCCGTGCGGCAGCCGGTGCAGATGCCGTCGCGCGCCACCACCACCGCGGCGCCGCCGCGGCGGTCGAAGAGTTGCTCGTACTTGCCGCGCAGGGCGGGATCCATGCCCTGCGCCAGCGCTTCGCGCTGATCACGCTCCGACTCGACCTCTCGGCGCAGCGCCTCGGCCTCGCTGCGCCGCCGCGCCACTTCCGCCTCGGCCTGCGCCTCGAGCTGCTGCAGCGACTCCCGCGCCGCCGCCAACTGCGGCGCCAGCGTCTCGAGCGTCTCCATGACCCGGATGAGCTCGTCCTCCGTCAGCCCGTTGGCTTCCTTGGAGAGATCGATCTCGCGCTGGAGGGCGAGCAGCTCGGTGCTGTTGCGCACGCGGTTCATGCGCATGCGGTTGTCGCGGATCTTGCCGCCCGCGGTATCGAGCTGGCGATCCATGTCGCGTTTGCGCACCTCGAGCGCGTCGCGCTCGGCGGTGAGCGTCGCGACGGTGGTGCGCGCGCGCACGATGACCAACTCGTAGCCGTCCGCTTCGTTGACCAGAGCCGTCATGCGGTCGCGTCGATCCTTGAGACGTCGATCGACTTCCTGCAGGGCGGCCAAACGACCGATTTCCGTTACCTGTATCTCGCTCACTGTTGACATCATCTCCTTCGAAGTGGGCCCACCAGGATTCGAACCTGGGACCTACCGGTTATGAGCCGGCGGCTCTGACCAGACTGAGCTATGGGCCCTGAGTCTTCCCTTTCCCCGCATTGCCGCCGCGCAGGCCGGCGAGCGGTCGGGTTGGCCGGCGCAGCTTGCGCAGCGCCTTCGCCTCGATCTGCCGGATGCGCTCGCGGGTGACCGCGAAGCGCTGCCCGACTTCCTCCAACGTGTAGTCCGTGCGCTCGCCGACCCCGAAGCGCAGCCGCAGCACCTGCTCCTCGCGCGGCGTCAGCGTCGCCAGCGCGGTGCGCGTCTGCTCGCGCAGGGTCAGGCTCATCAGCGCATCGACCGGCGCCTGTGCCTGCGTGTCCTCGATGAAGTCGCCCAGCACGCTGTCTTCTTCCTCGCCGACCGGGGTCTCGAGCGACACCGGCTGCTTGACCACCTTGAGCACGCCGCGCACCCGGTCGACCGGCATCTCGAGCTTGGCGGCGAGCTCCTCGGTGGTCGGCTCGCGCCCCATCTCATGCACCATCGCGCGCGAGGTGCGGATGAGCTTGTTGATGGTCTCGATCATGTGCACGGGGATGCGAATCGTGCGCGACTGGTCGGCGATGGCGCACGCCATCGC
>JBOHWA010000847.1:0-2804 GCA_050735855.1 Binatia bacterium | reverse complement strand
GCGCCGCCCAGCCGGTAGCGCTGCACCTTGCCGGCCGCGTCGCGCGGCAGATCGTCGACGAAGGTGATGCGAGCGGGCGCCTTGAACGCCCCGAGGCGCTGCTCGCAGAACGCGCGCAGCGTTGCTTCCGACAGCCCCGCGCCCGGCCGCGCGACGACGAACAGCGCGACGTCCTGGCCGAAGTAGGGGTCGGGCACGCCGACGGCGGCGGCGGCGAGCACGCCGGGATGGGCGCCGACCGCGACGTCGATCTCGGCGGGCGCGATGTTGACGCCACCCTTGATGATCAGCTCCGTCGCCCGGCCGGCGTGGAAGTAGTAGCCATCGGCATCGCGATGGGCGCGATCGCCGGTGCGCAGCCATCCGTCGGCGGTCCGCGCCGCCGCCGTCGCCTCGGGATCCTTGTAGTACCCCGTCATCAGGCTCGCGCCGCGCACGGCGATCTCGCCGACCTCACCGTCGGCCACCGGCGCGCCGTCGGCGCCGAGCAGGCGCACCTCGAAGCCGCACGGGAGCCCGAGCGAGCCGATCTTGCGCGCGCTGCGCGACGGGGGGTTCTGGAAGATCGAGCCCGCTTCGGTCATGCCCATCCCCTCGGCGAGCACCAGGCCGAAGCGGGCCTCGAAGGCGATGTGATCCGCCGGCGGCAGCGGCGCCGACGAGCTGCGCGCGAAGCGCACGTGCGCCAGCGCGGCGGGCGGCGGCGGCGGATGGCGCTCGGCGTGCTGGAGAAGCTGGCGGACGATGGTCGGCACCAGGCTGACCCAGGTGCAGCGGTGGCGCGTCAGCAGCTCCCAGAACTCGCCGGCGCGGAACGGCCCGGGCAGCACGATGCTGCCGCCGGTCCAGCACACCGAGAGCAACTTCTCGAACCCGTTCAGGTGCGAGAGCGGCACGGCGCAGAGGAAGCGGTCGCTCGCATCGAGCCCCAGGGAGCGCCCCATGTTGTCGGCGCAGGCGAGGATCTGCGCCTGCGAGAAGCTGGCGCCGCGTGGCTGCCCGGTGGTGCCCGAGGTGTAGATGAGCAACGCCGGATGGTCGCGCTGCGGCGCGCCGGGTGCGCCCGACCGGGCGCCGGGATCCTGGCGCAGCAGGCCGTCGATCTCGAGCACCTGCGGCGCGGCGGCGCCGCACCGCGCCGGCTCGAGCAGCTCCAGGTAGCCGGCCGACGCCACCACCAGTGTGGCATCGCAGTGCGCCAGCACCTGCTCGAGATACGCCGCGCCGCCGTTCGGGTTGAGCGGCACCGGCACGAAGCCCCCGGCCATCGCGCCGAGCAACACTTCGGCGGTGGCCAGGCGGTTGTCGAGCAGCATCGCCACCCGGTCGCCGGCCGCCACCCCGAGCGCTGCGCAGGCGCGCGCCACCGCGGTCGCGCGCGACTGCAACGCCGCATACGACAGCCGGCTTCCGTCGCTGGCATCGATCGCGAACACCGCGTCGGCCGACTGCGCGGCGCGCTGCGCCAACAGCGCATGCACCGTCGCCGGCGCCGCGTCGCTCGCCCCCGCGTGGCTCCTCAGCGACACCGCACCGCCCTAGCGGCAGTTCAGATCCATTTCGACGCCGACGTGGTCGGATGGAAAGCAGATCGGCGCCGGCGCCGGTCCGCAGTCTGCCGCGAACGGGTTGGGCTCGGCGGCGAACAGGCGCGTGCCGGTGCCGTCGCCGTCGCGGTCGGCTGGGGTATCCAGGTCGCAGGCGCGGCCGTCGCCCGGCGGGACGAGGAAGATGAAATCGATGCGCTCGCTCTCGCGGCTGGTCGGCGACTCGAGATCGTCGAGCGCCTCATCCTCGCGGCCGGAGGTGCAGCCGACGCCGCTCGCCGGGTTGCACTCCGGGTTGCCCGCGGCGAGGTAGACGTCGTCCCAGCCGCGCTCGGTGAACTGGCGATAGACGAAGCTGCCGGGCTCGTCGTTGAAGTCGCCGGTGACCACCGCCGGCGCCAGGCCGTCGTGCTGCGCCGCGACGAAGGCGGCCATCTGCACCGCCTGGCAGTCGCGCCGCACCAGCGCCCCGGCGGCGAGGCATTCGGCCGGGCAGCCCGAGGTGCCGCAGGGCACCGGGCCGCCGTCGCTGCCCGAGGCCAGGTGGGTGGTGAAGACGTCGACCGCACCGAGCGGGTGCTCGACGCGCACGAACAGCACCTTGCGAAAGCCCGGAAAGAGCGGCTGCTGCGCCATCACGGTGGCCGGATAGCGGCTCAGGACGGTTTCATCGTCGACCCCGAACGTGGCGCTGCCCTGCAGCAGCGCGTAGGGGAACGGACAGGCGCCGTCGAGGCGCGCGAGCAGGAGCGGCAGGGACGTGGTCCACACCTCCTGCAGGGTGACCACGTCGGGGCAGCCGCGCGCCTGGATCCAGTCGAACAGCAGGTCGGCGCGCTCTTCCAACCGGCAGTTGGCGCTCTGCGGGCACTCGCCGGAGAAGCCGTGCAGGAAGTTGAGCTGTGCGACGGTCAACCCGGTGGTGGCCGGCGGCGGCGCGGAGTCGCAGTCGTCGCCACAGCCGGCGAGCACGAGGAGCAGCGGAAGCAGCCACAGCGATCGGCGCATGACGGTCAGTCTCGAAGGCCTCGCTCGCGATTGTCAAACCGGCCGAGCCGCGCGCCAGCGGCGGGGTGGGTCCGCCGCCCTGGGCCAGCACCGAGTGGCTGCCTGCGACCCGACCGGCCCGTAGTGGGTCCGTTTGAATCCGGCGCACCCCCTCGTACCGCTTTCTCGGCACCGTCCTGCGCCAGCGCGGGCTTGCCTCACTGCCAGCGAGGTCCCAGCCTGGTGGAGGGCGCCGGTCCCTCGGCGCCG
>JBOHWA010000846.1:0-1960 GCA_050735855.1 Binatia bacterium | reverse complement strand
CCACCAACTCGTCGCGGCCGAGCTCGAAGAAGCGCAGCTTGGGCGCCGCGACCGGCAGGGTGATCATGCCGACATCGAGCTCACCCTCGATCAGGCGCTCGATGGTGAGCTGCGAGTGGCCGCTGAGGACCCGCAGCTCGACGCGCGGGCACTCGTCGTGGAACGACTGCAGCACGCTGGGGAGGAGATGCTCGCAGGCGGCGCCGCCGGCCCCGATGCGCAGCACGCCGCTGCCGGTGGCGTCGTAGGCGGTCAGCACGCGCTGCGCCTCCTCGACCTTGGTGAGAATCTGCCGCGCGTAGTGCAGCAGGATCTCGCCTGCCGGGGTCGGGCGCACACCCTTGCCGGCGCGCACCAGGAGCTTCACGCCGAGCACGCGCTCCTGCGCGCCGATCTGCTGGCTGATCGCCGACTGACTCAGCCCGAGCCGCCGGCCGGCGCGCGTGAAGCTCTTCAGGTCGACAATCGTGACGAAGGTGCGCAGCAGCTTGGCATCGAGGTCGGTCCGCCGCCGTTCGGCGCCGGTCGGGCGCGGGCTGGTGTCGCCGGTGCTCGCCACCGTCGAGCGACCCACCTTCACGTGAATCTCACAAGGCGCGAACGCGCCGGTATAAGTCGCATCGATGTGCCCTTTCCATTCGACTGATGACTGGCGACCAGCGGTCGTGCCCAATCGCTGTGCAACCACGCGGCTGTTCGATCACTGAGCATGCAGGCACGCGGATCACGCACCGCCCTGTCGCGTCGCGACGCGATGCACGCGAGGCGCGAAAATGCCCGTCAGATCAACGGCTCTGTGCTTGCCAACGACTCGGCGTCCCACTCGGTCGGTCCCCCGTTGCTCCTCGTGATGGACAGCAGAAGCAGAAGCGGTGCCAAGCGTGTGCGCGTCGGGGCGTTTTCCGCTCCGCCTGCGACGCTGCCCACGGCGCAGGCGGCTGCTCATCGACTGGGCAACGAAATCAGCCCCTGGCGCGCGTCCGTGACGCACTGCGTCGCACGTCGACCTTGGCACGCGGGATGCAACCCTAGGAGAACCAAGACGCACGATCCTCGCGTCTGGAACGCAACGCGGGGCGTCACAGCCGCTGCCCACGGATGTGGCGCCCCGCCCCCCCTCCAACTTTCACGATGTTGCGACAGTGGTGATGGGACGCGCGCTGATAGTGGATGACGACCAGTCGATCCGCTTCGTCCTGCGCCAGGCGCTGCTCGAACACGGCTGGCAGGTGGAGGCCGTCGAGGACGGCGCGGTGGTGGAGGACTGGCTCGAGCGCCAGCGCTTCGATCTGCTGCTGCTCGACCTCTACATGCCGGGGATGAACGGCTTCGAAGTGTTGCGCCGCATCCGCCAACCGCACGCCGGCGTCCTGCCGGTGTGGAAGACGCCGCCCGACGTCGGCATCGTGGTGCTCTCCGGCGCGGCCGGCAAAGACGGCCTGTCGTTCGCCGCCCGCCTGGGCGCCAACGCCTGCCTGCAGAAGCCGTTCGACATTGCCGACCTGCTCGCCGCCGTGCGCGGCATCCGCGCGTAGCCTTGGAGGGCGCCGGGCCCTCGGCGCCGGGGATGGCGCGCGGCGCGACGCGCTTGCGGCACCCGCCAGGCTCACCCGATCAGCGCCGTGGCGGCGGTGCGCAGCGCGGCGGGCAGCGGCCCGGCGCTCCACTGCCAGGTGCTGCTGGCGTGCAGGACGCGGACCCCATCGCGGGCGATCAGGCATTCGCTGCGCAGCTGGTCGGCGTCGGCGGCCGACACCCAGAGGGTGAGCTCGAGTGTATCGCCGTACTGGGCGGACTCGAAGTACTCGAGGTCGTGGCGGACGGCGTGCAGATGGCCGGCGAGACCGAGCACGTCGACCGTCCAGCCGTGTGCGGCGAGCGCATCCCACAGCGCCTGCTCGACGTAGACCGCGTACTGCGCGTTGTTGACGTGCGCCACGGTGTCCAGATCGGCGAGGGC
>JBOHWA010000845.1:0-4806 GCA_050735855.1 Binatia bacterium | reverse complement strand
GCGCGTGCTCGACGAATGCCGCCAGGCGCTGGTGGCGCGCATCGCCGACTTCGACGGCGTGTCGCGCCAGTCGGCCGACATCTCCGGCCGCCTGTACCACGAGGTGGTCTCGAGTCGCATGCGCCCGTTCGGCGACGCGACCCCAGGCCTGGCGCGCCTGGTGCGCGACCTCGCGCGCCAGCTCGGCAAGCGTGCCCACCTGGAGATCGCCGGGCGCGGCACCGAGGTCGACCGCGAGATCCTCGAGCAGCTCGACGCCCCGCTCAACCATCTGCTGCGCAACGCGGTCGACCACGGCCTCGAGACGCCCGCCGAGCGCGCCGCGGCGCACAAGCCCGAGGAAGGGCAGCTGCGCGTCGAGGCCGGCCACGCCGGCGGCATGCTGCTGGTGCGGGTGCGCGACGATGGCCGCGGCATCGACCCCACGGCGGTGCGCGAGCGCATCGTGGCGCGCGGCCTGGCCAGCGGCGACACGGCCGCGCGCATGAGCGACGCCGAGCTGTTCGAATTCGTCCTGCTGCCCGGCTTCTCGACGCGCGACACGGTGAGCGAGACCTCCGGCCGCGGCGTCGGCCTCGATGCGGTGCAGACGATGGTGCAGGCGGCGGGCGGCAGCCTGCGCATCGCCTCGGTCGCCGGGCGCGGCACCGACTTCGAGCTGCGCCTGCCGGTGACCCGCTCGGTGCTGCGCGCCCTGCTGGTCGACATCGGCGGTGAGCCCTACGCGGTGCCGCTGGCGCGCGCCCAGCGGGTGCTGCATCTCGCGCCCGACGCGTTGCGCACGGTCGAGGGACGCACCTGCGTCGACGTCGACGGTGAGAGCATCGCTCTGGTGCCGGCGTGTGAGGTGCTCGAGCTCGACGGTGCGGCGCGCGGCGGCGCCGCACTGGCGGCCGTGGTCGTCGGCGAGCCGGGCGCGCGCTTCGCGTTCGAGGTCGACGCGCTGCGCGGCGAGGCGGATCTCGTCGTGCGCCCCCTGGATCCCCGCCTCGGCCAGGTGCCGGATGTCGCCGCCGTGTCGACGCTGGCGGACGGCCGCCCGGTGCTGATCCTCGACGTCGACGACCTGGTGCGCTCGATCGACGCGCTGGTCAGCGGCGGCCGCCTGTCGCGCGCCCGGCGCGTCGCCACCGGCGCGGCGCAGCCGCGCGCCAAGCGCATCCTGGTGGTCGAGGACTCGCTCACCGTGCGCGAGCTCGAACGGCGCCTGCTCGAAGCCGCGGGCTACGAGGTCGAGGTGGCGGTCGACGGCATGGAAGGCTGGAACGCGGCGCGCCTCGGCGACTACGACCTGGTGCTCACCGACGTCGACATGCCGCGCATGAACGGCATCGACCTGGTGCGCCGTCTGAAAGCCGATGCGCGCCTGCGCGCCGTGCCGGTGGTGATCGTGTCGTACAAGGATCGCGAAGAGGACCGTCTGCGCGGCCTCGAGGCCGGGGCGGATCACTATCTGACCAAAGGCAGCTTCCAGGACGAGACCCTGGTGCACACCGTGCGCGATCTGATCGGCGGGCCGGACGAGTGAGAATCGCCATCGTCAACGACCTGGCCATCGCCGTCGAGGCGCTGCGCCGCACCGTGCGCGCCATCCCCGGCGCTGCGATCGCCTGGGTGGCGCGCGACGGCGCCGAGGCGGTGGCCGCGTGCGCGCGCGACCGCCCGGATCTGGTGCTGATGGACCTGGTCATGCCGCGCATGGACGGGGTCGAGGCGACGCGCCAGATCATGCGCGCCTCGCCGTGTCCCGTGCTGGTCGTCACCGCGTCGGTGCGCGGCAACGTCGGCAAGGTCTACGAAGCCCTCGGCTACGGCGCGCTCGATGCCGTCGCCACCCCGCGCCTCGGCTTGGGCGGCGGGTTGGAAGGCGCCAGCGAGCTGCGCCGCAAGATCGAGATGGTCGGCGCACTGGCCAGGGACCGCGCGCTGGCGCCGCCGGTGCCCGCGCCGTCGCCCCCCGCCAGCGATCGCGCCGTCATCGTGCCGCCGCTGATCGCCATCGGCGCCTCGACCGGCGGCCCGCGCGCGCTGGCGGAGATCCTCGCGGCACTGCCCGCCGACCTGCCGGCGGCGGTGGCCGTCGTGCAACATATCGATCGGCTCTTCGCGCCCGGCCTGGCGCGTTGGCTCGACCGCCGCACCCCCCTCTCGGTAGCCCCGTTGACGGCGCCCGAGGCGTTGCGCGCCGGACACGTGTGGGTGGCGGCCGGCGAGGGACACCTCGTCGTCGGCGACGACCTGCGTCTGACCCTGGTGCCCGACCCGGCCGAGCATCTGCACTGCCCGTCGATCGACATCTTCTTCGCCAGCGCCGCGCACCGCCTGCCCGCCCGCGGCATCGGCGTGCTGCTCACCGGCATGGGCCGCGACGGCGCGCACGGCCTGCTGGCCCTGCGCCGCGCCGGCTACCACACCATCGCCCAGGACGAGCACAGCAGCGTCGTCTGGGGCATGCCACGCGCCGGCGCCGAAGCCGGCGGCGCCGTCGAGGTGCTGCCGCTGGACCAGATCGGTGCCCGCATCCTGGCCCTCCTCGGCGGCGGAGCGCGCGAATGAAGCGAGCCCGGAAGACCTGGAGGGCGCCGGTCCCTCGGCGCCGTGCTCGCGATGGTCCCCGGGGCTGGCAGTCCGAAGACCTGGGCGCCGGTTCCTTGGCGCCGGGGGTGGCGAGGCAGGGTGCTCGTCGCGAGCACGGCGCCGAGGGACCGGCGCCCTCCAGGTGTGCTGGCCCCAACGTTTTGCCCAGGGAGTACGGTGAGACACCATGAGTGACGCTCCATCCATTCCCGGCGTGCGCGCGCACGGCATCGTCGTGCTGCTGGTCGACGATCAGCGCATCGTCGGCGAGGCCGTGCGCCGCATGCTGGCGGCGGAGGCGGACATCGTTCTGCACCATGAGACCGATCCGGCGCAGGCGGTGGCGCGCGCCGAGGCGTTGGCGCCGACGGTGATCCTGCAGGATCTGGTGATGCCGGGCATCGACGGCCTGACCCTGCTGCGCACCTTCCGCGCCAACCCGCGCACGCGCGACGTGCCGATGATCGTGCTGTCGAGCAAGGAGGAGCCGAAGACCAAAGCCGAAGCGTTCGGCCTCGGCGCCAGCGACTACCTGGTCAAGCTGCCCGACAAGGTGGAGCTGGTCGCGCGCATCCGCCACCATTCGAACGCCTACATCGCCGCGCTGCAGCGCAACGAAGCCTACGAGGCGCTCGCGGCCGAGCTGGCCGAAGCGGCGCAGTACGTCCGCTCCTTGCTGCCGCCGCCGCTCGACGGGCCGATCACCACGGCCTGGGAGTTCGTCAGTTCGACCTCGCTCGGCGGCGACGGCTTCGGCCACTTCACGCTCGACGACGACCATTTCGCCGTGTTCCTGCTCGACGTCTGCGGCCACGGCGTCGGCGCCGCGCTGCTCTCGGTCGCCGCCATGCACGCGCTCACCGCCCGGACGCTGCCCGGGGTCGACTTCCATTCCCCCGCCCAGGTGCTCGCCGGCCTCAACCAGGCCTTCCCGATGGAGAAGCACAACAACATGTACTTCACCCTCTGGTACGGCGTCCTGCACCGCCCGAGCCGTACCCTGCGCTACGCCAGCGCCGGCCATCCGCCGGCGGTGGCGGTCGCCGGCGGCACCCCGCTCAGCTATCGCACCGACGCGATGCCGATCGGCACCATGCCCGACCTGCCGTTTCCGGAAGCCTCGACCGCGCTGCCGACCGGGGTGCGACTCTATCTCTTCAGCGACGGCGCCTACGAAATCACCCGTCCGAGCGGCGCGCTGATGCGGCTCGAGGAGTTCATCGCACTGCTGGCGGGGCGCACGGAGGCGACGGGTGCCGCACGCATCGCCGCGCTGCTGGCCACGGTGCGGGCGGAACAGGGGCGCGAACATTTCGACGACGACGTGTCTGTGCTCGAGCTGGTCATCACCTAGCCTTGAAGTGACAGAAAAAGATCAACGCGAAGGCGCGAAGGCGCGAAGGCCAGAGGAGCGCAGCTGTGGAGCGAGCGTTCCCGGAACCACATCGCGGATGCGGATTGGGAAAGAGCCGGCCGGGTGCAGACTCCTCGGTAACACTTCTTGTCTTCGCGTCTTCGCGTTGAAGTCTTTTGTCTCATCAAGGCTAACTAACGACCTGGCGGCGGACTGGCGCGGCCACTCACCGGATCAGCGCGGCCGCGCGCTCGAAACACCAGAAGGCGGCGAGCGTGCCCATGATGTAGAGCGGCACCTGTGCCGCCCACGCCGGCCAGCGCGCCGGCACGCGGCGCAGCAGCGCCGCGGCGCTCAGGCAGAGGGCGACGAAGAGCAGCTGGCCGATCTCGATGCCGAGGTTGAAGGCCACCAGCGCCAACGGCAGGTCGGCCTGCGGCAGCCCGACCTCCTGCAGGGCGCTGGCGAACCCGAGGCCGTGCAGCAGGCCGAAGGCGAGCGCCATGATCCACGGGCGGCGCTGCACCAGCGAGGGGCGCGCGGTGGGATCGCGCGCCAGCTCGACAGCGAGCCAGAAGACGCTGCAGGCGATGAGCAGCTCGATCGGGCCACTCGGTAGGCGCACCACGTCGAGCACGGCGAGCGACAGGGTGATGCTGTGGCCGACGGTGAACGCGGTGATCGTCTCGATCAGCAACCGGCGGGTGCGCACCAGCAGCAGCAGGCCGGCGACGAACAACAGATGGTCGAGCCCGCCGAGGATGTGCTCGATGCCGATGACGACGTAGGCGCGCAGGATGGCGGTCCACGCTTCGCGCGCGGGGATGCTCAGGTACGGGTCGGCGGCGCGCACCACCGCGCGGACGACGCGGCCG
>JBOHWA010000844.1:0-2423 GCA_050735855.1 Binatia bacterium | reverse complement strand
ACCGGAGCCGGCGCGGGGCGCGACCGATGCCGCGCGCACCCTGCCGACCAGCGGCGTGCCGATCACCTCGACAGCTCCCCGATGATCCGCTCCAACCGTTCCAGCGCCAACGCCAGGTTGGCCTCCATGAAGCGCGTCAGCAGGCGCGACCCCGCCGCGCTCTCGCCGGCGCGGCGCAGGCGCACGGCCTTCGCTTCGACCTCGGCCGCCTCGCCGGCGATGACCTCCTCGAGCTCGTCCCAGTAGGCGCGGACGCGCGGGCCGTGGGCCGGCCAGTCGCGTTCGACCAGGGTCAGCAGATCGTGGAAGCGCCACCACGGCGAGGCCGCGCTGTGGGTCGCGCCGCCGCACGCCAGCGCGGCGGGCAGGTCGGCATCGACGTAGTACGGCAGGAAGATGCCGGTGCACGGCGAGCCGAGGCTGGCGGCGTAGCGCATGACGTCGCCGGGATCGGCCGGCAGCCGGACGACGGCGCTGGCGGTCGTCGTGCCGACCGGATCGGCATGCATGCAGACGGTGAAGTAGCGCTCGTCGCTCGGATCGAGGCCGGGGCGGTGGCACGGCTCGCCGTGGTGGTCGCGCAGGGCGGCGCGCAGCGACCCGGCGGTGAGCCCGCCGCGGCCGGCGGCGAGCATCTCGCACGTGCGGCGATGGCGGCCGCTGGAGATGATGTCGGGCGCCACGCTGTTGTCGCGGTACGCCTGGGCGAAATCGAAGCGCTCGTCGCTCGCCTCGTTCCACCAACCGGCGTCGATGGCATGCTCGATGGTGCCGTCGGCGAGCGCGTCCCAGTCCTGGCCGATGCCGAGGTGGTTGCTGGCGCTCGCCAGCTCGCGCACCTGGCGCAGCGCCCAGCGGCGGTCGGAGGTTTCGAGCAGCAGTGCCGCGCCGCGGTCGGCGATGAGAAACGAGTTGTGGTACGGCCAGTCCTTGTCGGCGTACCCCGAGCCGCCCTGCCCGTGCGTTTCGATGAGGGCGGTGATCACCTCGGCCGCCTGCGCCGCGCTGCGCGCCCGCTCGAGGCCGAGGCGCACCAGGTCCATACCGATCAGGCCCGGCGCACCGAACCCGTCGCGGGTGAACACCGTGTGGTTGCCGATCGCGACGCCGTGCTCGTTGAGCCCGTGCTCGAAGCCCCACAGCCAGTGCGGCTGCGAGCCGATCAGGCGGGCGGTCTGCGGCGCCTGGTCGATCTCGATGTACTGGCAGCGCAGTCGCGTGCCCGGCGCGTGGCGGGCGGCGGGCACCTGCACCAGCGGCTGGCATTCGCCGGCGGGGCGATCGCTGTTCTTGGCGAACAGCGTGGCGCCGTCGGCGGTCGCGCCGCCCAGCGCGACGAGCGAATCGCAGGCCAGACGCAGGTTGGGAAGCCGGGCAGCCACGCGGCGTGCGTTGCATAATCACCCCGTTTTCACAATCTTCGCCGCCGCGCCCTTCGACGGGCTCAGGGCGAACGGGACCCTTCGACAAGCTCAGGGCAAACGGGAAAGGTCAGGGCGACGCTTCGACACGCTCAGCAGGAGGACCAATGGCGTACGAACAGATCACGCTCGCCGTCGACGACGGCATCGCCACCGTCACGCTCAACCGACCGGAGAAGCTCAACGCGTGGACGCCGATCATGGGCGCCGAGTTGCTCGACGCCTTCCGCCAGATCGACCGCGACCCGGCCGTGCGCGTCGCCTTGTTCACCGGCGCCGGCGAACGCGCCTTCTGCGCCGGCGCCGACATGGGCTTCTTCGCCGAGCAGATCAGCGCCGGCGGTGGCACCGGATCGGCGGGCGGGCGCGGCGGCGGGCCGTCGCGCGTCGAGGACTTCCCCAGCCTGATGCGCAAGCTGTCGAAGCCGACCATCGCGGTGCTCAACGGCTACGCGCTGGGCATCGGCGCCACCATGCCGCTGCTCTGCGACATGCGCCTGGCCGCCGAGGAGGCGCAGATCGGCTTCCTCTTCGGCCGCATGGGCGTGATGGCCGAGCTCGGCTCGACCTACCTGCTGCCGCGCATCGTCGGCACGGCGCGCGCCTGCGAGCTGATGCTGACCGGCAAGCGCTTCAGCGCCGCGGAGTGCGCGCAGATGGGCCTGGTCAACCGCGTCGTGCCGCGCGCCGAGCTGCTGCCCGCCGCCCGGGCGCTGGCGCGCGAGATCGTCCAGTGCGCGCCGCTCTCGGTCATGCTCACCCGCCAGGCGATCTACCAGGGCCAGGAGAGCAGCTTCGAAGCCCAGGTGCGCTTCGAGGGCTACACCCTCGACCACCTGTACCGCACCGCCGACCACGCCGAGGCAGTGGCGGCGTTCCGGGCGAAGCGCGCACCACACTTCGAGGGGAAGTAAGAGGGGGATTTCACCACAGAGAGCACAGAGGACACAGAGAAAAACCAAGAAGAAGAATTCTCACCGCGGAGACGCGGAGGACGCGGCG
>JBOHWA010000843.1:0-1716 GCA_050735855.1 Binatia bacterium | reverse complement strand
GCGCCGAGGGACCGGCGCCCTCCAGGTGTGCCTTGGTGGGACCCGCGCGAACACGGCGGCGAGGCGTGCGCGCTACCTTGCCGCGCGAACACGGCGCCGAGGCGTGCGCGCTACCTTGCCGCGCGTTCACGCCGTGGTGTAGCGTCGCGGCATGCTGCTGCCGCTGGCGCGCCCCGATCGCGGGCGCCGCACGATCGTCTTCTGCGAGCCGCCCTACGTGTTCTGGGATCGCAGCATGGATCGTTTGCGGCAGGGCGAGGAAACCATCCCCGGCCTGGGCGTGTTGGTGCTCGCCGCGGTGGCGCGCGAGCAGGGCTACACGGTGCACCTGGTCGACGCCAAGGCGCAGGGCACGCCGCTCGACGAAGTGTGCGCCCGCATCGCGGCGCTGCAGCCGGACTATCTCGGGCTGTCGGCCACCACCATCTCGGTGACCAACGCGGCGCGCATCGCCGAGCGCGTCAAGCGCCTGGCACCCAATGTCACCACCATCCTCGGCGGGGCGCACGTCAGCGCCGTGCCCGAGCGCACGCTCGAGGCGTTCGCCAGCCTCGACTACGGCGTCGTCGGCGAGGGCGAGGTGTCGCTCTTCGCGCTGCTCGACCGGCTCGAGCGCGGGGCGCCGGTCGACGACGTCCCCGGCCTCGCCTTCCGCCGCGACGGCGCCGTGCGCGCCAACCCGCGCGCGCCGTACATCGACGATCTCGACGCGCTGCCGCTGCCGGCCTGGGACCTGCTGCCCGATTTCCCGCACCGCTTCCAGCCGACGCTGTTCAGCTATCCGCGCACGCCGGTCGGTACGCTGATCACGTCGCGCGGCTGTCCGTTCTCGTGCACGTTCTGCGACCGCTCCACCTCGGGCCGCAAGGGCCGCATGCACAGCGTCGAGACGGTCGTCGCGCAGTGCCGCCACCTGGTCGAGCGCGGCGTGCGCCACATCATGTTCCTCGACGACCTCTTCACGGTGCGCAAGGCGCGCGTCGTCGAGCTCTGCCGCGCGTTCCTCGACCAGGGCTTCGATTTCACCTGGAGCTGCAACAGCCATCCCAATCTGCTCGACGCCGACACCCTGCGCCTGATGCACCGCGCCGGCTGCTGGCAGATCGCCTACGGCATCGAGTCGGGCTCGCAGCGTATCCTCGACGTGGTCAAGCACGAGGTCCGCCTGCCGCGCCTGCGCGAGACGCTGCGCCTGACGCGCGCCGCCGGCATCCGCACCAAAGGCTACGTCATGCTCGGCCACCCGACCGAGGGCGCCGACAGCCTGGCCGAGACCTCCGCCTTCCTGCGCGAGGTCGAGCTCGACCTCTGCCAGATCACCAAGTTCACGCCCTATCCGGGCACCCCGGCCTATCCGACGATCCGCCAGCACGGCGCCTTCGAGGAAGACTGGGAGAAGATGAACGCGATGAACTTCGTGTTCGTCCCCAACGGTCTGAGCGAAACCCAGCTCGAAGATCACTTCGACCACTGCTACCGCGCCTTCTACAGCCGGCCGGACATCCTGTGGAACCTGACGCGCCTGATCGTCCGCGAGCCGCGTTTCGCGGCGCGCCTGGCGAGCAGCGCGTACACCTACGTCGGCACCAAGTTCCGCCAGGGGCGCTACTTCGTCGGGCGGTTGCCGCGGCGCGCGAGCGCCGCGCGACCGATCGAGGGTACTCAGCCGTAGGGGCGATGGTGGCACGGGTCCCGGCTCGGTGGAGGGCGCCGGGC
>JBOHWA010000842.1:0-3391 GCA_050735855.1 Binatia bacterium | reverse complement strand
GGTCGAGGTCGAGGTGCTGCACCCGCCGCGCGGCGCGCGCGGCGCGGCGAACGACCGCTCGCTCACCGTGCGCCTGCGCTACGGCGGCACCAGCGTGCTCTTCCCCGGCGATCTGGAGGCTTCCGGCGAGGCGGCGCTGGTCGCGGCGCACGGCCGCGACATCGCCAGCACGGTGCTCAAGGTGCCGCACCACGGCAGCCGCACATCCAGCTCGGCGGCCTTCCTCGATGCCGTCCGGCCGCGGCTCGCGGTGATGTCGCTCGGCTACGACAACCGCTTCGGCTTCCCGCATCCGAGCGTGCTCGCCGCCTATCGCGCCCGCGGCATCGCGTTGCGGCGCACCGATCTCGACGGCGCGGTGACGCTGCGCATCGATGCCGACGGCGCACTGGCAGTGGACGCAGCGCGTCACCGAGCCCCGAGCGACGCGCGCGACGATGCGCCTTGACAGCGCGGAAGCGCAGAGCCTAAAACGCGGCGACACTGAATCGAAATGCCGAGGAGACGCACGGGCGCAGGAGGGTGCGCGCGGGCGGAACAGTTGGGTGGGTATCGGCGGAACGAGCCGTGTTGCGCCGCACCGCGGTCGAAGAAGGAGGGGGGATCATGATCCGAGTCCGGCCCTGGGCTAAACGGCTGTTTGGCGCGGCGGTGCTGCTCGCCGCGACCGGTGCGCACGGCATCTACCTCGACGAAGAGCAGAACGTCACGCTGCGCGCCCGCATCTACAGCCAGGCGGCGATCCGCGTCGAGGACTCACAGGTCGACACGGTGCCGACGACGTTCACCGGTCAGCTCGTGCAGCAGCGCAACTTCTTCAACCCCGAGCTCGACGCCAAGCTCGTCTCGTACACCAATTGGATGAAGGGCGGCGCGTTCGACTGGCTGGCCCCCGAGGATCTGCGCTTCCGCATCGCCGCCTGGGGCTTCTACGACGGCATCTACGACTACGGCTCGTCGCAGTTCAACGAATCGCAGTTGCAGATCAACTCGTCGTTCGACAACGAGATGCCGCGCCAGCCGGGCGGCAACGTGCGCGAGGGCGGCTACTTCTTCTACGGCCCGAAGATCAAGCTGCAAGAGGGCACCGCCACGCTGTTCAGCGACATCTTCCCCGACGCAACGGAGTACGATCCACGCAGCATCTACCAGAACCAGGCGCGCGTGAACGAGCTCTACCTGAGCTATTCGAAGGGCCCGTTCTTCCTCCGCCTCGGCAAGCAGAGCATCTCCTGGGGCGAATCGGACACGGTCGCCCTGCTCGACCAGAGCAACCCGTTCGATCTGACCCTCGCCGCGCCGGGCTTCTTCCAGGACATCGACGAGGCGCGCATCCCGCTGTGGACCATTCGCACCAGCTACAACCTCTTCGACAGCCTGGGTCCGTTCTCGAGCGGCTTCGTCGAGGGCTACTGGGTGCCGGGCATGATCGACGCCACGACGTCGACCGTGCCGCTGCTCACCGCCAGCCCCTACTCGCCCCGCGGCGAGGATCCACAATTCCTCAACGCCTCGCAGGGCGGCGCGTTCCCGTCGACGTTCCAATTCGTCTTCTACGACCAGAAGCTGCCGGACGACATCTCCAGCAGCCGCTGGGGCCTCCGCTTCCAGACCGTCATCAACCGCTTCCTGACCGCGCAGGCGTGGGTCTACCGGACCTATCCGCAGGCGCCGGTGCCCCTGCACATCGGCCGCAAGACCGGCGCACCGATCGGGGTTGGTGCGCCCGGGACCCTGCCGACCAACCTGTTCATCATCGCACTGCAACACAAGCCGACGATGGTCTACGGCATGGCGGGCACGTTCTTCTCCGAGTGGTTCGACGGCATCTTCCGCCTCAACGCACAGTTCTTCGAGCACGAAGCCGGCTTCATCCCGCAGCAGAACCTCAACGTCTGCCCGGTGAGCCCGACTTCGAAGCAGCAGCAGTGCCCGGCCGGCGGCCAGGGCAACATCCCCAACGCGGTCTTCAGCCCCGGCCACATCCCGTATGCCAACATCCTGCGCTATGAGATCGGCTTCGACCGGTTCTTCTTCTTCCGCCCGCTGAACCCGTCCAACAGCTTCATCCTCAGCTCCTCCGCGGTCGGCTCGTGGAACACCAGCGAGAACGAGGGCGCCGCCTCGCGGAATTTCCACTTCAACGGGCAGCTCAAGCCCGGCCGGGTCTGCACGTCGCCCGGCTGCGCCACCTCGCGCGTCCGCGGCGCCTACCAGGAGGACTTCGTCGACGCCAACGCGGTGGATGCGCAGTTCCAGGTGACGCTACAGACCGAATACCTGCACGGCCGCCTGACCCCGCGCGTCACCGTCATCCAGTTCGTGCGCGGCACCAACGCGCTGCATCCGTCGCTGATCTACCGCTGGAACGACTGGCTGCTCTTCCAGGCCGACTACCAGTTCATCACCGGCGCCTACCAGTCGCTCGGCTTCTTCCGCGACCGCGACCAGGTGTCGTTCCGCGTCACGTACCAGCTGAACTAGCGCGCCGGGGGCCGGCCGTGGCCGGCCCCCCGTCAGCGCCAGTCGGCGAGCACCGCCGCGAGCGTGTCGGCCCAGGCGATGCGCGGCGTCCAGCCGGTGGCCGCGTGCAGCTTGTCGGCGTTGCCGACGATGACCGGCACCGGGTGCTGGCGCATGCGTTCGGGGCGCGAGTCGGTGCGCACGGTGACGCCGGCCATGGCGCTGAGGGCGTCGAGGATGCTGCGGATGGAGCGGCCGACGCCGGAGCAGACGTTGTACACCTCGCCGCGCACGCCGCGCTCGCAGACCGCCAGGTAGGCGGCGACGACATCGCGCACATCGCTGAAGTCGCGCACCAGGTCGAGGTCGCCGACCGCCAGCACCGGCGCCTGCTCACCGCGGGCGACGGCGGCGATCTGGCGGGCGAAGTCGGGGCAGACGAAGTCGGGCCGCTGGCCCGGTCCGGTGTGGTTGAACGGTCGCACGCGCACGATGTCGAGCCCGGCGCCGCGCGCCCACTGATCGGCGATCAGATCGAGCGCCGCCTTGCTGGCGCCGTACGGGCTCAGCGGGCGCAGCGGGGTGGTCTCGCGCACCGGCAGCTCGCCGGGCTCGATGGCGCCGTAGGCGTCGCCCGAGCCGACCGCCAGGACGCGACAGTCCGGCCGATGGCGCTGCACGGCGGCGAAGACGTGCACCGCGCCGAGCGCGTTGACGCGCAGCGCCGCGGCCGGCGCGGCCACCGTATCGGGCACGAAGGTCACGCCGGCGAGATGGAAGAGAACGTCGGGGCGCAGCGCGGCGATCGTGGCGTCGATCGCCGCGGCGTCCTCGACGTCGGCGACGTGCAGCGCCTCACCCGGCCAGCCCGGATGCGCCGACGCCAGCGCCGCGAGGTGGCGGCGGCTGTCCGGCCGCCGCACCAGAC
>JBOHWA010000841.1:0-2303 GCA_050735855.1 Binatia bacterium | reverse complement strand
GCGCTGCACCACGGCGCGGCGGTGCGCGCGCTGCGCGGCGCCGGCGGACGGGTGCGCGAGGTGGTCTACGCGCGCGACGGCGTCGAGCACAGGCTGGCGCCGGCGTCGGTGGTCTCGTCGCTCCCGCTGCACCGTCTGGTCGAGATGACCGAGCCCGTCGCGCCGGCCGAGGTGCGCGCCGCCGCCGCCGGGCTGCGCTGGCGCGGCATCCGCCTGCTGCAGGTGCAGCTGGCCGCTGCCCGCTGCCTCGACGGCGAGACCTACTACTTCCCCGAGGAGCGCTACTGCTTCGGACGCATCAGCGAGCCGCCGCTGTTCAGCCCGCACATGCGCGACGACGCCGCGCGCACGGCGCTCAACATCGAGGTGATCTGCTCGCCCGGCGACGCCCTGTGGGAGCTCGACGAGGCGGCGTTCCTGGCCCGCGTCATGCGCGACATCGCCGCCATCGACCTGTTCCGCCCGGCGGATCTGCTCGCCGCGCGCTCGCTGCGCCTGCCGGCGGTGTATCCGGTCTATGACCTCGCCTACCGCGCGCGGCTGGCGCGCGTGCTCGACTGGGTCGCGTCGTTCGACAATCTCTACAGCATCGGCCGCGGCGGCATGTTCCTGCACGCCAACACCGACCACAGCATCCACCTCGGCCTGCGCCTCGGCGAGCACCTCGCCCGCCCCGGTGCGCGCGCCGCCACCTGGCGCCGCGATCTGCCGGACGAGGAATTCCGCGTGCGCGACTAGTGCGGCGAGGACCACGCCATTTTCGCTGACACGGGAGGCAGTTTGACGCCGTGCGGCCCCTTCTCTACACCTCACGTCGGAGTCACCATGGCCGAGAAAAAGAACGCCGCGCATCAGCGGCTGATCGTCCAACCGGATCAGGGCAGCGCGCCGGTCGTCGAGCTGATCGACGCGGCCAGGCATTCGCTGCGCGTCAAGCAGTTCACCCTCACCGACTCGGCCGTCATGTCGGCGCTGGTGCGCGCCCACGAGCGCGGCGTCGACGTGCGCATCATGCTCAACCCGCACCGCTCCTCGGGCGACCGCGCCAACGACGAGTCGTTCACGGCGCTGCGCCACGCCGGGCTCAAGGTGGAGTGGAGCAATCCCGCCTTCGCGGTGACGCACGAGAAGTCGATCGTGGTCGATGACGTGACGACGTTGATCGCGACGTTCAACCTGTGCACCAAGTACTTCACCGAGACGCGCGACTACGGCATCGTCACCACCAACCCGCGCCAGGTCGCCCAGGTGGTAGCCGGCTTCGAAGCGGACTGGAAGCGCAAACCCTTCGAGCCCGATGCGGAATCGGGGCTCCTGTGGAGCGCCAACAACTCGCGCCAGTTGATGGCGTGGTTCATCGACGAAGCGAAGAAGGACCTCGACATCCAGCATCCGAAATTCGTCGACGCCACCATCGTCGAGCGCATCTCCGCCGCCCGCAAGCGCGGCGTGAAGGTGCGCCTGCTGTGCGGCGGCAAGCACGGCATCAGCGACTGGGACATCCTCGACACCTTCTCGTCGCTGCGTGTGCTCGACCGCTTCGGGGTCAAGGTGCGACGGCAGAAGCACCTCAAGCTGCACGCCAAGCTGCTCATCGCCGATGGTGTGCGCGCCCAGGTCGGCTCGATGAACATCGACCGCAGCGCCTTCGACCTGCGGCGCGAGCTCGGCGTGGTGGTCGACGAGACGCACGTCATCAAGGATCTGCGCAAACTCTTCGAACACGACTGGCGCGAGTCGAAGGCGTACGAAGCGCCCGACCCGCTCGAGCCGGACAAGCACCACGAGGGCGAGCTGCCGCACGATCCGCACTTCTCGCATGAATGAGCCGCCGCGCGCCGTTCCGGTGACGCTCGGCGGGCTGGCGGCGGCGTTTCTGCAGATCGCGCTGTCGAGCTTCGGCGGCGGCCTGTCGGCGTGGACCCGCCGCATCGTGGTCGAACAGCGCCGCTGGATGGCCGACGAGGAGTTTCTCAGCGCCATCACCATCGCCCGCCTGTTTCCCGGTCCCAACCAGGTGAACATGGCAATCTACATCGGCCAGCGCTTCAAGGGGTTCCCCGGCGCCTTGGCGGCGCTGGCCGGCCTGCTGCTGGTGCCGCTCGCCATCCTGCTGACGCTCGGCTGGGCCTACTTCCACTACCACGAGGTGCCGGCCATGCGCGCGACGCTCAGCGGCGTCGTCGCCGCGGCGGCCGGCATGGCGCTGTCGATGGGCTTCAAGCTGATCGGCGGCTACCTGCGCCAGCCCGCCGCGCTGGCCTTCGCCGGGCTGGCCTTCGTCGCCGTCAGCGTCTTCCACC
>JBOHWA010000840.1:0-4316 GCA_050735855.1 Binatia bacterium | reverse complement strand
CCACAGGCCGAGGGCGGCGCCGATGGTGGCGATCATCGAGCGCACGCCGGAGGCGGTCGAGCGATAGGAGGTGGGAAACAACTCGCTGCCCAGGGCGGAGAAGAGGATGACGACCATGGTGACCGTCATCACCATCAGGCCCCACATCAGCGGCACCAGCCAGCCGGAGAGGTTGTAGAACAGCGCCGACGCCGTGGCGTTGGCGAGCAGCCCCACGATCAGCACGCGCTTGCGGCCGAAGCGATCGCCGAGCGCCCCGGCCATGATGTTGCCGAGCAGGCCGAGCACGCCGATGGTCAGGTACATGACGGCGATGTCGCCGGGGGCATAGCCGTGCGTGCTCTGCAGGAACTTCGATGGGAAGAACATCGCCGTCTCGGTGACGAAGGCGAACGGCATCAGCGCCGCGCCGAGCGCCAGCATGCGGCCGGGGTACATGCGCACCAGGTTGCGCAGCGGCAGCAGCGCGGCGCGCATGCCGCCGGCACCGCGCTGCGCGCGATGGGCGACAAAGCGCTCGGTCTCGGGCAACGAGCGGCGGAACCAGGCGATCAGCAGCAGCGGCACCGCGCCGAGGGCGTAGAGCGCCCGCCAGCCGAACGGCAACTGGTGGACGAGCGCGAACATGATCGAGGCGACCCCGTAGCCGAAGGCCCCCAGCGCGCCGAGCATGCCGATGCCCCAACCGCGGCTGCGCGCATCGAACTCCTCGGCGATGACGACGATGGCCAGCATGTTCTCGGCGGCGATGAAGGCGCGGGCGGTGAACTGCACGGCCATGAACCCGCCGGCCCCGTCGACCAGCGCCGTCAGCACGGTGAACAGGGTGAAGCCGAGGATGGTGATCAGCAGCAGCACGCGGCGGCCGATGTAGTCGGCCAGGACGGTGAGCAGCACCGCCGGGATGACGCCGAGACGGACGACGGCGAGCAGCTGTCCGACCGCCGCCTCCGACACGCCGAGCCCGTGCTGGATCTGCGGCAGCGCCAGGCCGAGCAGCGCGCCGTCATAGTTGTCGACCATGTTGGCGATGCCGAGCGCCCCGAGCACGCGCCATTGGCGCGGCGTCAGAGCTGGCGCGCCGATACGCTCCAGAAAGCGGGCGCGGAAGGACGAGGGGGGTCGGGTCAGGCGGACATCCTGTCGCGGGAGGTCTGCCCTGTTTGCCGGCTTTTCGGCGGCAGGGGAAGGGACGCGGGGCTTTACCCAAGAACGGAGAAGGCAACAACGGATTGCGCGGATTGAGCGGATTTCTGAGCCGTACTGCGTGAAATCCGTTTGATCCGCGTAATCCGTTGTTGGTGTTCTGAGTTCTTGGGCAAAGCCGGGACGCGGCCAACCGGCGGGCTGGCGCGACCGGCTCAGGTCTCCAGCGCCTGTTTGAGGTTGCCGAGGTAGGCCTTCGCCACGTCGCCGGCTTCCTTCTCGACGAAGGAGCGGATGAGGCCCTGCAGCAGCATGGGCACCGGCGTGTCGGGCGCCAGCTTCTGGCGCAAGGTGATCTTGGTGCCGCTGCCGCCCTTGCTCAGCGTGATGGTACCGTCGACGTCGGTGTTGTCGCCCGTCGCCGCGGTGCTGACGAAGTGGATCGCCGTTTTGCCATCGCCCTCGTACTTGGCGGTGTATTGCACGGTCATCTTCACCGGACCGGTCGAGCGCTCCTCGTAGGTGAACTTGAAGGTGTTGGGGCTCACCTTCTTGCAGGTCGCGAGGCCCGGGATGCACTGCGACGAGCCGACCACGTCCCAGAGGTACTTGTACACCTTGTCGATCGGCGTCTTGACGGTGACGGTCTTCTCGACCTCGGTCTGAAACTTGGCCATGGCCCCCTCCCTGGGCGCGAGAGAAACCACAGATGGGGGCGGATGAACACCGTCCCGGCGCGCCCCGCGGGCGCACACCCTCGTGTACCGCCTTCTCGGCACCGTCCCGCACCCCCGCGGGCTTGCCACACTACCAGCGAGATCCCAGCTTGGTGGAGGGCGCCGGCGGCGTGACTCACGGCGAGGCTGATCTGAACCTGAAACAGCCCCCCTACCGGCGTTTCGCGTTGTGCGTTCCACGTTCGGATCGAATGCCCCTGGGGGCGGGGAATACGACACGCCCAACGCGACACCCCCAAAGAGCCCCAAAGAACACCCCCAAAGAACGGGGTTGACTGAGTCGCGAAATGTGAGATAGCTCGAAGTCAGATGACGCTCACCAACCTCCGCGGCTGGTCCTTCTTCTATTTTACCTGGCGCCGACCAGGGCTGCGGGAGAGCATCGTCCCGGCGTAACGCCGGCCAAACGCGCGACCCCACAGGCCCTGGGAGGAGACTCCCGGGGCCTTTTTTATTGTCTGGAGTGGAGATGGTGATGGAAGAGCTCGAAGATCGGAACCTGACCGCGGTGGAGCCGCTGGTGGCGCCGCGCGCCGTCAAACGCAAGCTGCCCCTGACCGAGACCACCGCCTCGGTGGTGCTCGAGGCGCGGCAGGCCATCCGCGACATCCTGCGCGGCCGCGACCGCCGGCGCCTGCTGGTGATCGTCGGCCCGTGCTCGATCCACGACGCCGACGCCGCCTACGAGTACGCCACCCGGTTGAAGCGCGTCGCCCTGGCGACCCAGGACCGGTTGGTCGTCGTCATGCGCACCTACTTCGAGAAGCCGCGCACCACGGTTGGCTGGAAGGGGCTGGTCAACGACCCGCGCCTCGACGGCTCCTGCGACATCCCCGCCGGGCTCGAGCTGGCGCGCCAGATCCTGCTGCGCATCAACCGCATCGGCGTCCCCTGCGCCAGCGAGCTGCTCGACCCGATCGCGCCGCAATACATCGCCGACCTGCTCAGCTGGGCCGCGGTCGGCGCCCGCACCACCGAGAGCCAGACACACCGCGAGATGGCCAGCGGCCTGTCGATGCCGGTCGGGTTCAAGAACGGCACCGACGGCGGCCTGCGCGTGGCCTTGAACGCGATGATCTCCGCCCGCCACCCGCATCACTTCGTCGGCATCGACCACAACGGCACCGCCTCGGTGATCCGCACCGCCGGCAACCCCGACCGCCACATCGTCCTGCGCGGCGGGTCGCCGGGCCCCAACTACAGCTCCGAGGACGTGGCGCGCGCCGCCGCGCTGCTCGCCGATGAGCAGATCGCGCGCCCGATCATGATCGACTGCTCACACGACAATTCGGCCAAGGACTACACCCGCCAGGCCGACGCCTGCCGCGCCGCGCTCGCCCAGGTGCGCGCCGGCGAGCAGCGCATCATGGGCCTGATGGTGGAAAGCAACCTGCGCCCCGGCCGCCAGGATTGGATGCCAGATGCGCCGCTGCAGTTCGGCGTCTCGCTCACCGACGCCTGCATCGGCTGGGAGGAGACCGCGACGCTGCTGCACGAGATGGCCGCGGCGGTCGACGGGGCGCGGCACGCGGCGTAGCGCCCGCGGCGACGGCGTCACCAACGGAGCATCATCGCGAACCTCGACACCACGAGCTTCGAGATGAACGCCAGCGGGTAACCGGGGTAGCTCGGCACGTCGCCCGGAAGCTCGGCGCTGCGAGGCGCGAACTTCGTCTGGACCCGCATCTGCGGCGGAGCGGCCCCTGCCGCGAATCGCGCCCGATACATCGAGAACCAGTGCCCCTTCTCGAAGTCGAGGAACATGGCTGAATTGCAGCACGTCGCGACGACCCGTCTCGTCTTCGACTCGCGCTTGAGGCGATGGTCGCGCAGTTGCTCGGCCCCGGTCGAGCACTGCATGCGGTCCTTGCGATAGAGCAGGTAGGCGGACCCGCCGGCGGGATCCAGGACCGGCGGCGCGCCCGGCAGCCGTTCGATCTGACCCGAGCCCTCCTGGCAGTCGTCGCAGTGGCAGACGGCGCTCACGATAGGAGCGCCGATCGCTTCGATCTCGACGCTGCCGCACACGCAGCGGGCGATCGTCGTGGTGTTGGGCGCTGCAGACATCCGTTACCGCGGCCGTTCAGGCGGTGCCGACGCGGGCCACGGCCCTACGGGTGCTCGACCTTCTCGCCGGCGTCCTGCAGACCCTCGGCGGCCTTGTCGAAGCCCTCGCCGGTTTTCTCCAGCGCGGTGCCGACGCCCTTTTTGGTGGCGTCCTTGGTCTTGTCGTAGCCGGTGACGGCACCGTCCTTGATCGCCTCACCAACCTCCTCGACCCCTTCCTTGACCGACGGCGTGCCATCGGCCGCCGACACCGGGGCCGCGAGCATCGCCACCACGAGCATCCAGATGAGTGTGCGCATGGTGACCCTCTACCAGCGCTCGCCTCGACTCCACAACCAAGGGCGCCGCTCCGTCGGCGCCGGGGTG
>JBOHWA010000839.1:0-2345 GCA_050735855.1 Binatia bacterium | reverse complement strand
GCCCCACGTCGCCGCCGATCGCGCCACCGACCGCGCCGCCCGCGGCACCGACGGCCGCACCGACGCCGACGTTGCGCGCCGTCTCGGCCGCCCGCTGGCCGCCCTTCCCGCCCGTCTTCACGTAATCCTGGGCGCGCGCCTCGCAGTCCGCGATGTCGCCCTCGGCCTGCGCCGCACCGACCTTGTTGTAGTGCTCGTTCGGATAGAGGGTCGGCTTCGCCGTGCTGCACGCCGCAAGGCCACTCACCGACAGCGCCAACGCAACGGCCAGAACTCGTTTCGTCATAGTCCCTGCATACCCCGTCGGGCACAGATCGAACAGTAGGCCAGGCGGGTTATCCCCCGAACCACTTCTCCACGTGCACCGGCGGCGGCTGCGACAGGGGCAGCGGCAGGACGCGCTGAAAGGCCTCCAGGACATCGAGCTGCGCCCGGCCAGTCCGCTCCGCGGCGAGGATGAGCAGCACGATCTCGCCGATGCGGTGACCGGACAGGTACTGCACCCAGCGCCGCACTTCACGGCCGTAGGCATCGAACCCCCGCTGCAGCGCAAAGAGCGCCTGCGCGGCGGCCAGATCCACCGGCGTGCCGGTCTCCAGCACCAGCGCCAGCACGCGGCCGTCGAACCCCCGCACCCAGGGTGCCACCGCGCCGGCGACCGTCTCGCCGCGGCGCAGTGCCAGGTGCGAGATCGCCACCGCGCGCCCGCCGGGACGCAGATGCGCGCCCAGGCCTGCCATGACGCGTTTGAGCACCCGGTCGCCCTTCGGGCCGCCCGAATGGTACGCCGGCCCGCGCGTCGGCGCCGGCACAAACGGCGGGTTGGCAAGGATCAGATCGAAGCGCTCGCCGTGCACCGGCGCGTAGAGATCGCCGACGCGCACCTCGACGTTGGCCGCCCCGTTCACCTGGGAATTCAGCCCAGCCAGGGCCGCGGCGCGCCGGCCGATGTCGACCGCCACCACGCCGGCCGCGCGCGGCGCGAGGCTCAGCGCCTGGATACCGCTGCCGGTGCACAGATCGAGCACGCGCTCGCCGTCGCGCACCGGCACGGCCTCGGCCAGCATGGCCGAGTCGCTGCCCGGCGGGTACACCATGTCGCCGCGCGGCAACCCGAGGGCGCGCAGGTCGGGGGCCCGCAGCCGGCGGTCGGCGAACAGCCGCAGCTCGGCGTGCACGTCGAGCCGCATGCGCGCCCGCAGATGGTCGCCACGGCGGGCCAGCAGGCCGATCGCGACGGCCGCGCGCAACAGACGCGGCGCCAGCAGGGCGCCGATGCCGGCGCTCGGCTCGTCGGCCTCGAGATAGAAGAGGCGCAGCGCCCGGGCGGTCGCGTCGCGCGCCGGGCGCAGCCGCTCCAGCGTCGGGGCCCGGTTGAGCAGGCCGATGTCGTCGGGAAAGCGCACGCCGAGGCGCTCGCGCAGGTTCTGCTGCGTGTAACCGGCGGCCTGCACCCGATCGGCGATGGCGCGCAGAGCGGCGCCGAGCGCCGATGGATCGGACGTGAGCTTCATATTGACTTAGTCGAGAGGCCCGCTTACGGCTCGTGGTGGAGGTTCACCCGTGGCGCACTGGCTGATTCTGATTCCCTTCTACTTCTTCGGGGCGACCGGATTGTTTCTCGCCCTGACCATCCTCAGTCGGCTGTTGCGCCTCAAGGTGACCGCCAACGCCATCGCCCTGACCAGCGTCATCGCCGGGCTGAGCTTCGTCGCCGTGCCGCTGATGACCGATCTCGTCGACCTCGATCATTTCGCCGGCCGCTACCTGCTCGGCCTGGGCGCCATCACCTTCGTGCTGGCCGCCATCGACACGCTGCTCGAACCGGTATTGCCGCTGGCCCTCGACGCCGAGCTCGCCAAGATCTAGCCGCCCTCAATCGAGCAGGCTGCTGGCCACCGACGCCAGCGCCGGCGCCTCGGGCGCGTAGCGGATGCACAGCGCCTGCGCGCGCTCGCTGTGGTAGTGCAGCGGGTGCTCGATGACGTAGCCGGCGCCGCCGTGCAGATGGTGCGCCGCCAGCGTGAGGCGCTTGAAGGCCGGCGCAGCGTAGGCCGCGGCCGTGGCCAGCTCGGTGCCCTCTTCCGTCCCGGCAGCCATACGCGTGACCGCCTGCCAGACCAGATGGCGGGCCGCGGTGTAGGACATCGCCATGTCAGCGATCTGGTGCTGCACCGCCTGAAAGACCGCGATCTTCTGGCCGAACTGCTCGCGCTCCTTGACGTAGGCGACGGTCGTATCGAGCACCGCTTGCATGCCGCCGACCATCTCGGCCAGCGCCAGGGCGGTCGCCTCGCGGCGCAGCCCGCGCAGATCCGCGCTCGCCGAGCCCGCCAGGCCCAGCC
>JBOHWA010000838.1:0-2325 GCA_050735855.1 Binatia bacterium | reverse complement strand
GCGCCGAGGGCCCGGCGCCCTCCAGCAGAGCGGAAGGGAACGGCGATGGGGAGATTTGACGGCAAGGTGGCGATCGTCACCGGCGGGGCATCGGGGATCGGCGCGGCGACGCTGCGGCGGCTGGCGGCCGACGGCGCCGCGGTGGTGTGTGCCGATATCAACGACGCGGCGGGCGAGCAGACGGTGGCGGAGATCGCGGCACGCGGCGGGCGGGCGCTCTACCGGCATTGCGACGTCGGCGTGCTCGCCGAACTCGAAGCGACGGTCGCCGTCGCCGTCGAGCGCTTCGGCGGGCTCGACATCATGCACAACAACGCCATGTGGAGCGGCGGCGGCTGGATCCACGAGCTCGACCCGGCGATCTGGCAACAGAGCCTGCGCATCATGCTCGACGCCGTCTTCTTCGGCTGCCGCGCCGCCATCCCAGCCATGCTGGCGCGCGGCGGTGGAGCGATCGTCAACACCGCCTCGATCGAAGCCTTCGGCGGCGAGATGCTCGCGTCGCCGTATGCCACCGCCAAAGCGGGGGTGGTCAACTTCACCCGCAACGTCGCCATCGAGTACGGCCGCAAGGGCATCCGCGCCAACGCCATCTGCCCGGGCATCGTGCAGACGCCGCTGTTCGAGCTGATGTGCATGTTCGCCAAACGCACGCGCGACGAGATGGCCAACCTGTCGGCCGTCGGCCGCATCCTCGATGCCGAGGAGATCGCCAACGTCGTCGCCTTCCTGTGCAGCAACGAGGCCTCGGCGATCACCGGCGCCGCCATCGTCGCCGACGGCGGCCTGACCTCGTTTCTCAACCTGTCCGGCCACGCCCCGTACGAAGGGACGTGAATCCGAGTTGGAGGGCGCCGGTCCCTCGGCGCCGGGCTCGCGACGAGGCGACCGCCGATTCCACCCGCCGACCCCGCCGCCCGGCGCCGAGGGCCCGGCGCCCTCCAGCTGTGCCGCTCACCCGATCCGCGCTTCTGTGCTATCGCCCGCGCATGCCCACCACGTGGACGGCGGTCGCGGTGACCGCACCGGCGGCGCTGGCCGAAGCGATCGAGAGCTTCCTGCTCGACCACGGCGCGCCGGGTCTGCAGACCGAGGACACCCCCGACGGTGTGCGCGTCACCGCCCACTTCGCCGACGCGCCGCCGCTGGCGGCGCTCGACCAACTCTTCGATTCCCTCATCGCGCTGCATCCCAGCGGCGCCCGGCCGCAGGTGACGTTGGCCAATGTGGCCGACAGCGGCTGGGCCGAAAACTGGAAGGCCCACTTCCCGCCGCTGCTGATCGGCGAGCGGCTGTATGTGCACCCGCCGTGGCTCGCGGCCAGCGACGCCCCAGACGGGCGGCACGCCATCGTCCTCGATCCGGGCATGGCCTTCGGCACCGGCCATCACGCCAGCACGCGCGGCTGCCTGATCCTGCTCGAGCGGGCGCTGCAGCGCGGCGGCCGCGTGCTCGACATCGGCACCGGCTCGGGCATCCTGGCCATCGCCGCGGTCAAACTCGGCAGCGGGCCGGTGTGGGGCATCGAGATCGATCCCGACGCCTGTGCCGTGGCGGCCGAGAACGCCGCCGCCAACCAGGTCGCCACCGGCATTCGCTTCGGCCTCGACCTGGCCGACGCCGGCGGCCTCTTCGACGTCATCCTCGCCAACCTCTTCGCCAACCAGCTGGTCGATCTCGCGCCGACGATCGCCGCCCGCCTGCAGCCCGGCGGCACCGCCATCGGCGCCGGCATCCTGAGCGCCGAGGCCGACGCCGTGCACGGCGCGTGGCGCGCCGCCGGCCTGCGGCCGGCCGGCGAGCATCCCGAGGACGGCTGGGTGGCGCTCGCCTACGAGCGGCCGGCGTGAACGAGCACCTGCCGCGCTTCATCGTCGCCGCCGGCGCCGCCGTCGGCGATCGCATCGAGCTGGCGGCGGATGAGGCCAAGCACGCGCGCGTGCGGCGCCTGCGCGCCGGCGACGCGGTCGCCCTCTTCGACGGCCGCGGCCGCAGCTACGTCGGCGCGATCGAATCCCTCGCCGGCGCCGGGGTCACGGTGCGCATCAGCGCGGAACGTCCGCCACGCGAGGGCGAGTCGCCGCTGGCGCTGACGTTGGCGATCGGCCTGCTGAAGACCGACCGCTTCGAGTGGCTGATCGAGAAGGCCACCGAGCTCGGCGCCAGCGCCATCCAGCCGTTCACCAGCGCCCACACCCTCGCCCAGCCGGGCACGGCGCGGCGCGCCCGCTGGCAGCAGATCGTCCTCGCCGCCGCCAAGCAGTGCGGCCGCTCGGTGGCGCCGGGGCTCGCCGAACCGGTGGGGTTCGCCGCGCTGCTCGCCGC
>JBOHWA010000837.1:0-4011 GCA_050735855.1 Binatia bacterium | reverse complement strand
GCGATCGAGTTCTGCCTGCGGCTGACGGCGGCCGACGGGCGGCGGCGGGCGTGGACGCGAACGCTGCCGGCGCCGGCGGCGTCCTGGACGCCGTTCGCGGCGCCGCTGGCGGAGTTCGCCGAGGCCGAAGTCGACCTCGCGCTCAGCGCACGCGTGGTCGCCGGTGAGGCGCCGAACGTGGCACCGCTGTGGGGCAATCCGACCATCCTCAGCCGCCGCCGTCCGCGCGAGGTCGCGGCGCTGGCGCGCGCCTACCTGGCGCTGTTCGGTCTGCGCGGCGGGGCCCGCAAAGCGTGGGAGCTGGCGCGCCGGCCGACCTTCGACCGCGGCGATGACTACGAGTCGTGGCGGCGGCGGCGCCCGGAACGGCATGCGCGCCGTCCACTCCGTGAGACGGACCGTGAGACGGCGCCGCGCCCCGCGCCGGGGCGCTTCTCGCTGCTGCTGCGGGCGGCCGACGCGTCGCCCGAGTTGGTCGAGCGGACCCTGGCATCGATCCGCGGGCAGACGAGGGACGACTGGCAGGTCTGCCTGGCGCTTCCCGCGGCGCGGGCGGCGGCCCTGGCCGCGCACCCGCAGGTCGTTGTCGACACCGCAGCGGAGCCCGCCTGGGGCGCCCTCCTGACCCTCGCGCAGGGCGAGTTCGTGGCGGCGATCGACGCCGGCGACGAGCTGGCTCCGCACGCCCTCGCGGCGCTGGCGGCGGCCATCGAGCGCGCTCCCGATGTCGATGTGGTGTACTCCGACGAGGACCAGATCGACGCCGGCGGGCGGCATTGTCAGCCCTTCTTCAAGCCCGACTGGTCACCCGAGTACTTCCTCGCCAGCGGCTACATCGGGCGCCTGACCGCGCTGCGGCGCCGTGCCGTCGACGCCGCCGGCGGCTTTCGCCCTGCGCTCGGCAGCGCCCAGGAGTTCGATCTCGCCCTGCGGTTGATCGAACGCGGCGCGGTGGTACGCCACGTCGACGATGTCCTCTATCACCGCCGCGGCGCCGCGCTCCCCGCCTGGGACACGGCGGACGCCGGGCGCGCGCTGCGCGAGCACTTCGGTCGGCGCGGCGTCGACGCGCGCGGCGTGCCGCATGCGCCGAGCGGCCTGATGCGGGTGCGCTACGCCCTGCGCGAACGGCCGGTGGTCAGCATCGTGATGCCGACCGGCGGGCGCGAGCGACTGGTCGGCGAGCGGCGCATCGATCTGCTGCTCAACTGCCTGCAGACCGTCGTGCGCTCGACCTACACCCGCCTGGAGATCATCTGCCTCGACGACGGCAATCTCCGTCCGGAGACGCGCGCGGGACTGGCCGCGCTCGGCGACGACCGCATCCGTCTGGTGTCGTCTCCGCCGCCGCTCAACATCGCGGCCAAGATGAACCAGGGCGCCCGGATGACCAGTGGCGAGCACCTGCTGTTCCTCAACGACGATATCGAGGTGGTCACCCCGGACTGGATCGAGGCGCTGCTGGAGTTCTCGCAACAGCCGGAGATCGGCGTCACGGGGCCGAAGCTGCTCTTCCCCAGCGGGGCGATCCAGCACGCCGGCATGGCCGTGGCCGACCGCGTGCCGATCATCCTGTTCCGTTGGTCGCCGCGCGACCATCCGGGCTACTTCGGCAACCTCGCGGTGGCGTGCAACTACTCGGCCCTGATCGGGGCCTGTCTGATGACCCGCCGCGATGTATTCGAGGCGGTCGGCGGCTTCGACGAGCGCATGCCGTTCATCTGGCACGATCTCGACTATTGCTTTCAGGCCCGCGCCCGCGGCCTGCGCGTCGTCTTCACCCCCTATGCCGAGCTCTACCATTTTGAGACCGCCTCGCGGCCGACGACCTTCCGCTCCGTCGACACCATCCACATGGCGCGAAAATGGGGGGACGCGCTCGAGCGCGATCCCTTCTACAACCGGCACCTGCGACAGGACCGCGCCGACTTCCGCGTCGGGGCGTAGGATTCGGCCAGGCGGACGGCCATTCGGCTCGTTGCGTCGCCGCTCAGTGATTGGTGATCGGTGGTGCGGCCGCCGTGCCTGCGTCACCGCCTGCCGGTTCCGGCGAGGGGTGCGCCAGACGGTGCCAGCGGAACGGGGCGGCCATCTGCGCGGCGAAGGTCTGCGGGAAGTCCGGCATGCCACCGATGCCGACGGCGCGCGGCGCGCGGTCGGCCGGGAGGTGGAACGTGCCGAACGCGAGGTCCCAGACGAGCAGGTTGGATCCGTAGTTCGTATTCGCTTCGCCCAGCGTGCGCGAGTGGTGCCAGCGGTGCGGCTCGCAACAGCTGAAGAGATAGTTGAGCGGCCCGAGGCGCAGGGCGATGTTGGCGTGCTGCAGCGTGCCGAGGACGGGGTCGAAGAGGGTGAACAACATGATCACTGCTTCGGACGCGCCGAGCGCGATCAGCGGCAGGTAGCCGACCAGGTAGGTCAGGCCGAGATCGACCGGGTGATTGCGCGCGCCGTTGAGCCAGTAGAGCCGCGGTGAGCTGTGGTGCACGGCGTGGAAGCGCCAGAGCCACTCGTGCTCGTGCTGCCAGCGATGCAGCCAGTACATCGGCAACTCGGCGATCACCGCCGCCAGGGCCAGCTGGGCGAGCAGCGGCCAGGTGCTCGGCCAAACCGTCGAGCCCAACGCCCGCGACAGCCAGCCGGCGAGCACGACGCCGCCGGCCTGCACCAGCAGCCGCATCAGCGTCGTCGTGCCGAGGCCCGAGATGAACCCATGCGCCACGTCGGTGGCGAAATCGCCGTGCGAGCGGTTCCAGTCCTGCCGGTAGGGCAGCAGCCGCTCGGCGACCGCGATCGCCAGCACGGCGGCGGCCTTGGCGATGATCAGGGCGGCGGCGGCGCCGTAGAGCGGTTCGAGCGCGATCGCCGCGGCGAAGGCGCCGCCGACGACCGCGGGGAAGATCAGCCAGGGGGCGAGCGCGCTCACCGTGTGCCGCCCGCCAGGCTCTGCGCTCCGTAGGCTTCGAGCAGCTGGTTGATGTTGGTCGTCTTGATGTCGAGCCCGCCGCCGGCGAGCGGCAGCAGGAGGATGCGCTTGCCGCTCAGCGCCTCGGCGAGCTTCAGCTTCACCATCACCTCGCCGCCGCTGCCGGTCATCGCCTTGTTGAGCTCGGTGATGCCCTTCGCGTCGGCGCGGCCCTCGGCCTCGATCGCCGAGGCGATGTTGCCCTGCTGGGCGAAATAGGCGTCGGCCTGGATCTGCGCCTGGCGGTTCTGGCCGTCGGTGATGGCGACGATCTTGTTCACCTCGCCCTTCGCCTCTTCGAGCTTGCGCAGCCACTCCTCCTCGGCCGCCTTGGTCGCCGACTTGTTCTGCTCGGCCACCTGCTCGGCGATCTTCTTGTCCTCGATCGCCTTCTGGTAGGCGGGGTTGAAGCGATAGTCCTTGGTCGAGACGCGCTCGACGATGATGCCGAACGGGTTGAGCAGCACGCTCAGCGCCTGCTTGGCCTGCTCGGCCTTCGCGTCGCGCTTGTCGGAGAGATAGAACTCCTCGGTCTTCAGCTCGCCGAAGATGTCGCGCGGCCGGCTGCGCACGATCGTCCGCACCACCTTGTCCTGCAGCTCGAAGTTGTTCGGCGCCACGTACTGGACGATGTAGGGCGCCTTCAGCGGATCGATGCGCCAGGTGACGATGACGTCGAGGCTGATGTCGTTGCCATCGATGGTCTTGAACAACAGATCGTCGCGGTAGTTGCGGTCGCCGCGCGTGGGGTCGAAGGTCATCTCGAGGTTGTGCAGCTTGGTGTCGAGCACCTTCCAGCTGTTCAGCACGGCGGGGAAGAAGTAGAGGGCGCCGGGCGAGTACACGTCGGGCAGGACGCCGCTGGGGCGCAGCGGGTCCCACTTGACGATGCGGACGCCGACCTCGGTCGGCCCGGTCGTATGCGGCCAGAAGGCGAAGACGCCCGCCAGGATGACGAGCACGGCGATGAGCAGGGTGCGCATGGCAGTCGCCCGGGTCAACGCGGCTCGTCGCCGGATGCGGCGCGCCCGGCGACGACGTCGAAG
>JBOHWA010000836.1:0-6808 GCA_050735855.1 Binatia bacterium | reverse complement strand
GCGCCGAGGGCCCGGCGCCCTCCAGGCTGCCCCACTGACTCACGGCGAGGCTGACCTGAGCCGCTAGCCCACCAGGATGCGGCGCAACCCGGCCAGCTCGGTCAGGGTGTAAGTCGGCGCCGGGTCCGGGGGCGGGGCGCCGCGCCGGTTGACCCAGGCGACGTCCAGGCCGGCGGCGTAGGCACCGACGATGTCGTCATCCGGCGTGTCGCCGACGTAGAGCGTCTCGCCGGGGGTGGCGTCGAGCGCCTCGAGGGCGGTGGCGAAGATCGACGGGTGGGGTTTGCGCACGCCGACGTCGTCGGAGATCACGGTGACCTCGAAGCAGCCGTCGACCCCGTGCCGGGCGAGGATGGCGCGGGCGGTGGGGGCATGGTCGAAGTTGGACACCAGCCCGATCCGATAGCGCGGCGCCAGCTCGCGCAGCAGCGGCGCGTGCGCCACCGGTAGCTCGGTCTGCGCGTTGATATGCGCCATGTGCGCCAGCGACAGCGCCGCCGCCCCCCGCTGGTCGCCCCCCAGCTGCGCCAGCGCGCGGCGAAAACGCTCGCGCGAGCTCACCTCGCGGTGATCCGGGTGGCGCGTCGCGCTGAGCTCGCGCGACACATCGATCAACGCCGCCGCGAAGGCTTCGATCGACAGATCCGGCCGCGCCGCCGCCAGCGGCGCGCGCAGCCACTCGAACGCCCCACCCCCGGTCGCCCCCGGCCGCGGCGTGCGGAAGTGCACGATGGTGCCGAAGAGATCGAAGAGCAGCACGCGATAGCGACGGGCCACGGTTGCACTCAAAAACCGGTCGCGGCTCTGCCGCGATCAGAGCAGCGGATCCGACCCATACCGCGACAGCCGCCGGGCGCCGCGCACGCCGCCGCTCATCTGCGCGGCGAGCAGGCCGGCGATGGCCAAGGTGCCGATCAGCACCGCCGCATTGAGCTGGACGGCGCGGTCGTGCAGCGCGTCGAACTCAGCCCGCACCTCGACCGGCGCCGCCGGGTCGTGCAGCTGCGGGCGCAGCGCCGCGGCGCGCGGCTGGACGGACAGGCCGGCGTAGAGGCAGGCGACGAGGCTGACCAGCGCCACCAGGCTGGAGACCAGCCACAGACCGCCGGCCGGGCGGCTGCGCCGCCAGAGGGCGAAGCCGGTGGCGACCAGCAGCGCGCCGGAGATGTACCCGACGATGTAGTAGCCGGGAAAGAGCAGCGCGGTGATGCGACCGGCCTCTTCGACCGGCAGCGTGCCGAACAGCGCCGGGGCGACGACGAGCGAAAAGAAGATCGTCTCACCCAGCCATGCCGCCAGAGCCAGCAGGTGCAACCAGAGCAGCAGCCAGGCCACGATCGCCTACTGCAGGTAGGAGCGGCGCGCCGCGCTGGGCAGCGGCTGGCGGCTGTCGAAGCCGGTGTCGAGCCCGTGCCAGTGGGAGATCTCCTTCTCGCCGTACTGCCAGCAGAGCAGGACGATCTGCCCCTCGATCTCGCCCGGGAAGTCGACCAGCCCCAGCTCCAGGCCCTTGAACTGCCCGCCGCACGCCTCGATCTCGTGAATGAGGTTCTCCAGATCCTCGACCAGGGCCTGCAGCTCCGGCCGGCGCTCGAGCAGCTCGTTGACCTCGATGTTGGCCATCGGCGCGTCGGTCTCGCGCGCCATCGTCTCGATCGCCTGGCGCAACTCGATCCCGCGGCGCTGCATGCGTTCCATGATCAACTCGAGCTTCGGGATGAGGGCGTTGGCCTCCTCGAGCGCGAAAAGACGGGGTTTGGTGGGCTCCATGACGTCGCCGCAGCTAATCGCGGCGGCGCCGGCATGTCAATTCGGTCCGCCGAAACCGCCTGAGAAACGCGGCGCTTGTTGCACCCCGGGGGGCTGGGCTATTTTCACCGCCCACCATGAGCGGCACGGAAGAGCAGGAGATCAGCCCGAAGGACCGCGTCTTCGGGTTCGAAGAGGACCTGAGCAGCATCACGATCCCCGAGGATCTGCCGGTCCTGCCGCTGCGCGGGGTGGTGGTCTTTCCCTCCGCCATCGTCCCGCTGCTGATCTCGCGCGGCACCTCGCTCAAGGTGGTGGAGGAGGCGCTGGGCGGCGATCGCATGCTGGCGATGGTGGCGCAGAAGCAGACCGACGAGGAGTCCCCCGGTCCGGAAGACCTGTTCGTCCGCGGCACCGCCGGGCGCATCCTCAAGATGTTGAAGTACCCCGATGCCAGCGTGCGCATCCTGGTCCAGGGGCTGCGGCGGATCGACATCGTGCAGTTCAGCCAGCGCGAGCCGTTCCTGCGCGCCACGGTGCGCCAGCTGACCGACGTGCTCGAGCCGTCGCCCGATCTGGAGGCCATGCAGGCGCACATGGTCAACCAGTTCGCCAAGTTCGTCGCCATGATCCCCTACCTGCCCGACGAGCTGCAGGTGGTGGCGATGAACATCAAGGACGCGGGCAAGGTCACCGACCTGATCGCCTCCAACCTCAACGTCGCGATGGAGGAGAAGCAGGAGCTGCTGTCGATCCTCGACGTCCGCCAGCGGCTCGAACGCCTGACCAGCATCCTCAACCGCGAGATCGAGCTGCTCGAGCTCGGGCAGAAGATCCAGTCGCAGGTGCAGGACGAGCTGTCGAAGAACCAGAAGGACTTCTATCTGCGCCAGCAGATGCGCGCCATCCAGAAGGAGCTGGGCGAGGGCGATCCGCGCGATCAGGAGGTCGACGAGCTGCGCGCCCGGCTCGAGGAGACCGACCCGCCGCCCGAGGCCCGCAAGGCGGCCGAGAACGAGCTCGAGCGCCTGCGCATGATCCCGGTCGAGTCGGCCGAGCACTCGGTCGTGCGCACCTACCTCGAATGGATCGTCAACCTGCCCTGGTCGATCTCGACCGCGGACAACCTCGACATCCCGCACGCCCGCACCGTGCTCGACGACGACCACTACGATCTGGAGAAGATCAAGGATCGCATCCTCGAGTTCCTCGCCGTGCGCAAGCTGAAGACCGACTCGAAGGGGCCGATCCTCTGCTTCGTCGGCCCGCCGGGCACCGGCAAGACCTCGCTCGGGCGCTCGATCGCGCGCGCCATGGGGCGCAAGTTCATCCGCATCTCGCTCGGCGGCATGCGCGACGAGGCGGAGATCCGCGGCCACCGCCGCACCTACATCGGCTCGCTGCCGGGGCGCATCATCCACGGCCTGCGCACCGCCGGGTCGAACAACCCGGTGATGATCTTCGATGAGATCGACAAGCTGGGGGCGGACTTCCGCGGCGACCCGGCGTCGGCGATGCTCGAGGTGCTCGACCCGGAACAGAACGCCACCTTTTCGGACCACTACCTCGACATCCCGTTCGATCTCTCGAAGGTGATGTTCATCACCACCGCCAACCAGCTCGATCCGATCCCGCCGCCGCTGCGCGACCGCATGGAGCTCATCGAGCTCGCCGGCTACACCGACGAGGACAAGCTGCAGATCGCCCGCCGCCACCTGATTCCGAAGCAGATCGGCGAGAACGGCATCACCGCCGAGCAAGTGGTGTTCACCGACGAGGGGCTGCGCTTCCTCATCCACCGCTACACGCGCGAAGCCGGCCTGCGCAACATCGAGCGCGAGATCGGCAGCATCTGCCGCAAGGTGGCGCGCGGCATCACCGAGGGGCGCCGCGAGCCGGTGGTCGCCACACCCGAGACCATCCGCACCCTGCTCGGGCCGGAGCGCTACTTCTCCGAGGTCGCCGAGCGCACCGACGAGCCCGGCGTCGCCGTCGGCCTGGTGTGGACGCCGATGGGCGGCGACATCATCTTCATCGAAGCGACCAAGATGGCCGGCAAGAAGGGCATCACGGTCACCGGCAACCTGGGCGACGTGATGAAGGAGTCGGCGCAGGCGGCGCTCAGCCACATCCGCTCGCGCGCCCCGCGCCTCGGCATCCCGGCGGACTTCTTCGAGACGATGGACATCCACATCCACGTGCCGGCCGGCGCCGTGCCGAAGGACGGCCCGTCGGCGGGCGTGACCATCGCCACGGCGCTCACCTCGCTGCTCACCGGCCGCCCGGTGCGCGACGGGGTGGCGATGACCGGCGAGATCACGCTGCGCGGCAAGGTGCTGCCGGTGGGCGGGATCAAGGAGAAGGTGCTCGGCGCACACCGCGCCGGCATCCGCACGATCATCCTGCCCAAGCGCAACGAGAAGGACCTCGAGGACGTGCCGGCGGCGGTGCGCACGGAGATGCGCTTCGCCTTCGTCGACACCATCGAGCAGGTGCTCGCCGAAGCGCTCGAGCCGGCCGCGGGCGCGCTGCGAGCCGCGGGCATCCCCGCCGGGTAGGCTGCAGCCGCCCTTCGACAAGCTCAGGGCGAACGGAGTTCCGTTCGTGCTGAGCTTGTCGAAGCACAGGCGCGGCTCCGCCGCGCCCCTCGCCTCAGAGCAGGCGCAGCGTCCAATAGGCGTAAATCAGCACTTGCGCGAAGAAGAACACCGCGCGCACCTGCACGGCGAGGACGCTGGTCGAGGCGATGTGCGCCACCGACTGGCCGATGCGCAGGAAGAGCACCCACATCGCCAGGCCGTCGGTCACGTCGAGCCGCCCCGCCAGACTCGCGCCGAGCGCCAGGGCGACGAACAGTGGCAGGGTCTCGAAGCAGTTGTCGCGCGCCCGCGTCAGGCGGCGGCCGAGCGGCGCCAGATCCGAGCCGTCGGTGGCAAAGGCGTTGGCTGCCTTCTCACCGGAGAGGATGAGGCGGACCCGGTACAAGGCGACGGCCGTACTGAGCAGGATGTACCAGGCGGAGAAGCCGATCAGCGCAGTAGCAGTCGCTCCCATGGTGTCCCCCTTGCGCCAAGGACCGAGGATTCGGTCCGCCTGGTTTCACCACACGTGCCGCGCCCAGTCCAGCGCGCCAGCGGCCGGCTGGAGGGCGCCGGACCCTCGGCGCCGTGTTCGCGACGAGTGGACCGCCACCCCTACCACCCCCGGCGCCGAGGGCCCGGCGCCCTCCAGGTCGGAGTCGCAGTTGACGAACGGCAGATCGTTGGGCCTATTGCCGACCTGAGGAGGAAGCGATGAGTCTCACCGGTCCGCCGCTCGCCCGACCCGCCACCCTGGCCATGCTGCTCGAGCTCGCACTCGCCACCCGACCGGATGCGCCGGCGCTGCTCGCCGGCGACGGCCCGATGACGTTTCGCGAACTCGACGCCGCCGCGGCGCGATTGGCCGCCGGCCTGCTCGATCTCGGCCTGAAGCCGGGCGACCGCGCCGCCTCGCTCATGCCGAACTCCGACGAGTTGCTGGTCTACTATCTGGCCTGCGCCAAGGCCGGGCTGGCGGCGACGCCGCTCAACTATCGCTACGCCGTGCCCGAGATCGACCACGCCCTGCAGACCTCCGGCGCCGCGGTCCTGGTCTGCGCCGGCGAGCGGCAGCCGGACATCGCGCGCAGCGCCGCCGCCGGCAAGCTGCCGCGCGGCGTCATCTGGCACGGCGATTTGGGCGGCGCCGGCCCGCGCCTGCAGGCGCTGATCGATGGCTCGGTCGCCCGCCCCCTGCCCGTCCCGTCACCCGACGCGCCCGCCTTCATCTTCTTCACCTCGGGCAGCACCGGATTGCCGAAGGGGGTGACGCACACCCACGCGACCTTCGGCTGGATGGTGGCGAGCAACGCGCAGGCGTTCGAGCTCGAACCGGGCGAAGTGATCCTGCCGGCGACGTCGATGTCGCACGTCGGCGCCATCCTGTTCTGCCTGTCGGCGCTCGCCGCCGCCGCGACGGTCGTGGTGGCGCGGCGCTTCGACGGCAGCGAGCTGCTACCCCTGCTGCGCGCCCACCGCCCGGCGATGCTGGTCATGCTGCCGGCGCCACTGCTCTGCCTGGTGCGCGATCACGGCGCCCAGGGCGAGGACTTCGCCTCGGTGCGGGTCTGCGTCTGCGGCGGCGACAAGGTGTCGGCCGAGCTCGAACGCGAGTACACGGCGCTCACCGGGCGCGTCATCGACGAGGGCTACGGCATGACCGAGATGGGCATGGCGACGCGCAACCCGATCGCCGGCCCGATCCGCGAGGGCTCGGTGGGCACGCCGGCGCCGGGCTTCGAGGTGCAGCTGCGCGACGACGACGGCCGCCCGGTGCCGCGCGGCGCCGACGGGCGCCTGTGGGTCCGCGCGCCGAGCGTGATGGCGCGCTATTGGAACGCGCCCGAGGCCACCGCCGAGGTGCTGCGCGACGGCTGGCTCGATACCGGCGACATGATGCGCGCCGACGCCGAGGGCTACCTCTGGTTCCGCGGCCGCAAGAAGCAGCTGATCATCCACGACGGCTCGAACATCGCCCCGCAGGAGGTCGAGGAGGCGCTGCTCGAACACCCCGGCGTCGAGTCGGCCGGGGTCATCGGCATCCACCACCCGCTGCACGGCGAGATCGTGCGCGCCTACATCGTGCCGCGCGACCCGGCCCGCCGCCCGACGGCGCAGGCCATCATCGAGTTCACCCGCACCCGCATCGCCGCCTACAAAGCACCGGAGGAGATCATCTTCCTCGACGAGATGCCGCTCAACCCGACCGGCAAGGTCGATCGCGTGCTGCTCAAACGCCAGGCGGAGGCGTCAGCGCAGCACGCCAGCATCGCGTAGCCGCCGCGTCGCCGCTTCCCACGCCGCGCCCGCCCCCCGACACCGTCTTTGCCGGGCCGTCTTTGCCGGGCCGTCTTTGCCGGGCCGTCTTTGCCGGGCCGTCTTTGCCGGGCCGTCTTTGCCGGGCCGTCTTTGCCGGGGTGGAGGGCGCCGGGCCCTCGGCGCCGTGTTCGCGACGAGTTGACCGCCACCCCCGACCACCC
>JBOHWA010000835.1:0-3242 GCA_050735855.1 Binatia bacterium | reverse complement strand
GTCATGGCTGGCGCTCCACGGGTTGCGCGGCCGCGGCAGCGTCGGGTGATAGCCGGTCATGGCGAACTCGGTCAGGTTGGTCTTGCCGAGGATGACGGCGCCGGCCGCCGCCAGGCGCTGCACGACGGTGGCGTCGCGGTCCGCCACGTGGTCGCGCAACACCGCCGACGCGCAGGAGGTGCGCACGCCGCGCATGTCGCACAGGTCCTTCACCGCCAGCGGCACGCCGTGCAGCGGCCCGCGCCGCCGGCCAGCGGCGATCTCGGCTTCGGCCGCCGCCGCCGCGGCCAGCGCCGACTCGGCGGTGACGGTGAGAAAGCTGTCGAGCTGCGGATCGAGCCGCTCGATGCGCGCCAGCATGGCGCGCGTCAACTCGACCGGCGAGACCTCGCGCCGTGCGATGAGCGCTGCGGCGTCGAGCAGACTTCCCGTGCAGACGTCCGCCAGATCCATGGCGGCGGACCATACGGCAAACCGCCGCGGGTGACAAAAGCATTCACCCCGCGGCTGTGGCTCAGTTTGAGGCCCAGGTCAGCCTCGCCGTGAGTTGCGCTGCCGGCGAGTGGCAGCCTGGTGGAGGGCGCCGAGAGGAGGAACGAAACAATGAAGTACGTGGCGGACTTTGGCGACCGGGCCGCCGACCAGGGTGGTTCGCCTCTGCGTACCTCTGTGGCCTCTGCGTTGAAAGCGAACGCCGAGGTCCAGGCGTGCGGCCTGCGATCAGAGCAGCCGCAGCGCCGCGTCGATCACCAGCTCCGGCCGCTCCATGGGGATGAGGTGGCCGCAGTCGGCGGTCTCGACCCGGCCGTCCGCCATCGACGCGGCGACGAACTCGTGCAGCGGGCGCGGAAAGTCGCCGCCGGAGGCCCACTGGATCACCGCCGGGCAGCGCACCTGGCGGGCGCGCACGCTGACGTCGACGCTGGCGCTGCCGGCGAAGACGGCGGCCTCGATCGCGCCCGGGCACTTGAGCTCGAGGGAGCCGTCGCCGCGGCGGTGCAGGCCGTCGAGCAGGTACAACTCGAGCGCCTCGGGCCGCCAGCGGGCGAAGAAGGGCCGCGCCATACAATAGTCGCGCGCCGCCTGGAGCGACGGCCAGTGGGCGCGCCGCCGGCGCGCGCCTTCGACCAGTTTGTTCACGTACGGTTGCCGGTCGTAGGGCTGCGCCGGGTCGTGCCGCGGCGGGATCACGGGGTCGACCAGCAACAGCCGTGCGAACAGCTCCGGCCGGCGCGCCGCGGCGCCGATCATCGCCGTGCCGCCGAAGGAATGGCCGAGGCCGAGCGCGATCGGCTGCCCGCCGCCGAGTTGCGCGGCGACGGCGACCAGATCCTCGGCGAAGTGATCCCAGCCATAAGCGTGCGGTTCCTCGGGATGGCTCGAGTCGCCGTGCCCGCGCGCGTCGAGTGCGACGACGCGGTAGCGCTCGCGCAGCCCCTCCGCCACCAGGCCCCAGACGCCCTTGCAGAAGCCGTTGGCGTGATGCAGCAGCGCCAGCGGCCCGGCGCCGCCCCAGTCGAGCAGGGCGATCTCCACCCCGCGCCCGGGCAGCGCGATGCGTCGCGGCGTCGCCGCGGCGAGCAGCGCACGGGCGTGATCGGAGGCAGCCGAGGGCATGTCGTCGGCCTTATCGGTCGGCGCGGACGCATGCCAGAGGGGGAGGGCGACGTTCATCCGCCCCACACGGACGCCCTTCTCCGGTAGCGCGGGCCTCCGTGCCCGTCTGGGATCCGTCCGCGGAGACCAGCCGCGCATGGCGCGCTGCCTCGCAAGCTGCTGGCGCGCTGGCGCGCGCCAGACGGGCACGGAGGCCCGCGCTACCGGAGAAGACGGACGGGCGCTACCGCGCCGCGGGCCGCGGTGTTATCTCGACATCCGACCGTAACCTTTTCGAGCCTCGGTAGTTCCCTTCACAACAGGGGCTGACCCCGGAAGGAGCGAATCATGGTGGGCAAGGTGAGGGCCATTCCGGACGGTTACGAGGGCGCGACGCCGTACATCTGCTGCAAAGGGGCGGCGCAGGCGCTGGAATTCTACCAGGCCGCCTTCGGGGCGACCGAGCGCATGCGCATGGCGGAGCCGAGCGGCAAGATCGGCCACGCCGAGTTCTCCATCGGGCGGGCGATCGTCATGCTGGCGGACGAATATCCCGAGATCGGTGTTCTCAGCCCGCAGTCGCTCGGCGGCACGGCGGTGAACCTGTATGTCTACGTCGACGACGTCGACGGGCTGGCCAAACGCGCCGAGCAGGCGGGCGCGACGGTGCGCCGGCCGCTCGCCAACCAGTTCTACGGCGACCGCTCGGTGACGCTGGTCGATCCCTTCGGCCACGTGTGGACGTTCGCCACCCACATCGAGGACGTCGACGCCGCCGAGATGCAGCAGCGCGCCGCCAAGGCGATGGGCGGCGCGTGAGTCGCTGACGGCGGCAGAGCGAGCGGCATGCCCGAGGCCGAGACCATCCCCGCGCCGCCCGACGCCGCGGCGTCGGAGCAGCGGCTGGTGGAGGACGCGCAGCGCGACCCGCGCTGCTTCGCGGCCTTGTACGAGCGCCACTTCGAGCGCGTGTACGCCTACGTCGCGCGCCGCGTGCGCGAGCGCGCCGAGGCCGAGGATCTCACCGCCGAGGTCTTCCACCAGGCGCTGGCGAACCTGCCGCGCTTCGAATGGCGCGGCCTGCCGTTCACGGCGTGGCTCTTCCGCATCGCGGCCAACGCGATCATCGATCGCGCCAAACGCGCGGCGCGCGAGTCGGGCGTCGCGGTCGGCGAGCTGCCGGCCCTGACGCCGAACATGGAGGAGATCGAGGAACGCGCGCGCGCCTTCCGGCTCGTCGACCACCTGCCCGCCGATCAGCGCCGCGTCATGCTGATGCGCTTCGCCGAGGACCGGACGACGCGCGAGATCGCCCAGGCGCTGGCGCGCAGCGAAGGGGCGATCAAACAGTTGCAGTTCCGCGGCCTGCAGAATCTGCGCGCCATGCTGGGCGAGCCGGATGTTGGGTGAATGCGATGACTGAACGCGATCCGATCGACGCGCTCGACGACGCGCTGGAGGCGATGATGGTCGATCGCGACGCGCCGGCGCCGCCGGTGAGCCCGCAGGTGGCCGGCCTGCTGCGCCTGGCGGGCGATCTGGGCGACCTCCCCGATCCGGGGTTCAAGAGCCGCCTGGCCGCTGCCCTGCGCGCCGCGGCGGAGACGGCCGCCGCGCCGCCCGCCGCGGCCGTGGCGCCCCCGGTC
>JBOHWA010000834.1:0-2958 GCA_050735855.1 Binatia bacterium | reverse complement strand
CCCTGGCGGTGGGCGACTTCAACCAGGACGGTCAGCTGGACCTGGCGGTGGTCAACTTCGGCAGCGACGCGGTGATCATCCTCGCCGGCGACGGCCGCGGCGGCTTCGCCCCACCGCGCGCCATCGCCGTCGGCGTCGGGCCGAGCGCCATCACCACCGGCAGCTTCAGCAGTCCGACGGCCACCGATCTGGCGATCGTCAACTCCCTCTCGGACAGCGTCTCGGTACTCTACGGCGACGGCCGCGGCCAGTTCCCCACCGTCGCCACCTTCCCGGTCGCCGCCCGCCCGAGCTTCCTGATCGTCGGCGACACCAACCGCGACGGTCACCAGGACCTGGTGGTCGGCAGCGAGTTCAGCGAGTCGGTCGCCGTCCTGCTCGGCACCGGCCGCCAGCTCGACGCCCCGACCACCAACAAGCTGAGCGGCACCGCGCGCCCGTCGGTGGCGGAGGACTTCGATCGCGACGGCCAGATGGACCTGGTCAACCCCGACGAATCGGGCGGCCGCATCGAGATCCTCCCGGGCACAGCCCCCGGCCAGTTCGGCGCCCCATTGCACATCCTGGTCGGCCGCGACCCGCGCACCGTCGCCATCGGCGATTTCGACCGCGACGGCCGCATCGACCTGGCCGTCGTGCACCGCAACACCCAGACCATCGCCATCCTGCTCAACCGCAGCCCGACCACCCTGCCACCGAAGCCCGGCACAGCGGGCGGCGCCAGGTAGCGCCCGCCCAAGCGCCCGCTCAACGGTTGACTCGCCGCGCTCCGCCCCCCTACTAGACGCGCATGTCCCTCGACGCCGCGCAGGAAGTGTCTCTACGGATCGAAGCGCCGCAGAGTGCCTGCTTCGCCGCGATCCTCGAGTTCGAGCACTATCCCGACTGGTTCTCGGCCATCGAGTCGGCGAAGATCCTGGAACGCGACAAGGCGGGCGTCGGCCGCATCGTCGAGTTCCACATCGACATGCGCATCCGCCGCATCCGCTACGTGCTCGAGTACGCGTACAAGAAGCCGGGTGAGCTCTCCTGGCGCTCGATCGACGGCGACGTCGAGTCGATCGAGGGGCGCTACAGCTTCAAGAAGGTCTCGCCGACCATCACCGAAGCCGCCTGCCGGCAAGAGATCCGGCTCGGCTTCTGGTTTCCCGGCCCGCTGCGCAAGATCGCCGAACGCAGCGCGCTCAACCAGTCGGTGAGCGAGTTCAAGACCGCCGTCGAACAGCGCCTGGCGACGGCCAAGCGCCCGCCAACGGGTAAGAAGCGGAGCCCGGCAGCCTAGTCATCAGCAGCCCGTTGAAAGGCACGAACGGAGCCCTTCCCGGCTCGCCACGATTTTTTCGTTCGCCCTGAGCTTGTCGAAGGGCGGTCCGGGCCTTTCAACGGGCTGCTAGCGGCGTCGCGTCGCGGGCTTCTTCGCCTTGACCGAGCGCGCGGCGGCGCGCTTAGCGGCCGGCTTGCGCGCCGCGACCACCTTCTTGGGAGCAGCCTTCTTAGCGACGGCCTTCTTGGCTGCCGACTTCTTGGCTGCGGCCTTCTTGGGCGCCGCCTTCTTGGCTGCCGCCTTCTTGGCCACAAGCTTCTTCGCCGGCTTCGACGGCTTCTTGGCAGCCGGCTTCGCCACGGCCTTCTTGGCGACGACCTTCTTGGCCGGCGCGGCCTTGGGCTTCGCCGGCGCAGCGACCTTCGCCGGCGCGGCCTTCTTCTCCGGCGCCACGCTCATCCCCATCGCCGCGGCGGCACGCGCCGGGATGCGGCGCAGCAGCTGATACTTGATCTTGCTCGCCAACTGGCCGTACAGCATGTTCAGCCGGTCGGCGTCGTAGCGCGTCAGCGCTTCTTCAAGTCGGCGCTGATGATCCTCAAGGTATGTGAGCAGATATTCACGGGATTTGACGATCACCCGCTCCGGCACTTTGCGCCGGCTCTCGATGATCCGAACGATCTCGTGGAGGATACTGCTGTCGACTGGTTGCGTTGTGCTCATCGCCGCTAGCCGTTTCGTATCTCGTCGACCGGCACCGCTTCTAGCACGGAACCGTGATGGCGCAAAGGCACGTCGATCCACGCGTCGAGCATTGTCGGGCTCACGTGGCGGGCGGCAGCGCCGTCGCCGTCGGGATGGGGGTCGCCAGCCGCGCCGCCGTCGCCGCGGTCGGGGTCAGCATGGGAATGAACGCCTCGGCCGTGCTGTCCGAGCCACAGCCGGCGACGCTTCCCGCCGCGCCCGACAGGAAGACCAGGAGCGCTGCCCACCTGACCGTTGCCGCCATCCAAAAACCTCGCAGAATCAGGAGTTTCACCGACCATACGCGATACGGACGCGCCTGGTTATCGCGCCCGCCGCCAACTGTCAAAGCGCGGCCTCGGCCGGCGCCTTGCGCAGCCGCCGGACGGTGGCCACCAGGGCGTCCGGATCGAACGGCTTGGCCAGGTAGTCGGCCACCTGCAGCGTGCGCAGGCGCTCGGCCTGCTCGGCCGGGGCCCGCGAGCTGCACACCACCACCGCCTGGCTCTGCCAGCGCGGATCGCGGCGCAACGCGGCGATCAGCGTCAGGCCATCCATGTGCGGCATCTCGAGGTCGGTCAACACCACCGCGAAGCGGCGTGCGGCCAGCTTGAGCAGCGCCTCGCAGCCGTCGGCGGCCGTGTCGAAGGCGATACCGGCGGCCTGCAGGGCGTCGACGACTGCGCGCCGTGCCGTCTGTGAGTCGTCGACCACCAGCACGGCGTCGGCCTCGCCCGCCTCATCCGCCGGCGACCCAGCGGTCGACGACGCCGACAGGCGCCCGAGCGCCAGCAGGCGTTGCGCATCCAGCACCAGGCAGGGGGCGCCGTGTTGATCGACGCTGACGCCGCCCGCCAGCGGGTGGCCGGCCAGCAACTGCGGCAGCGGAGCGACCACGCGCGCACAGGGCGGACCGATGCGCTCGACCAGCAGCACCACCGGCGCGGCCC
>JBOHWA010000833.1:0-5464 GCA_050735855.1 Binatia bacterium | reverse complement strand
CGGCGCCGAGGGACCGGCGCCCTCCACCGGGCTGCCACTCGCCGGCGGCGTAACTCACGGCGAGGCTGACCTGCGCCCTATCGTCGCGGCCGCTCGATCAGTCGCCCTCGTCCGCCTCGGGCTCGCGCACCTCGATGCACGGCTGCTCCTCGATGCGGTCCTCCGGGACGAAGGCGATGCGCATGCCCCAGCCGGCGTAGGTGCAGAGCAGGCGGCCGAAGGCGCTCAGCGAGAGCGCCTGGTCGTCGATATAGATGACCGCTTCGTTGTCCGGGCCGCTGTCCTCGACGATGCAGCGCAGCACCTGCCCGCGCGGCACCCACTGCTGGCCAGGCTCGAAGAAGGTGATCTGCGGTTGCTCGGGCGGCACTTCGATCGCGACCTGCTCGGCGCCATCGCTCGACTCGCACTCGGCGATCACCTCGTTGAACTGGTCGAGGATCTCCTGGTCGCTCAGCTCATGCACCTCCGGGCCGAGGCGGAAATGGGTCACGGCGATGCTGCCGTCGAGGTACTCGATGATCGCGTCTTCGCCCTCGCGCGAGATACGAATCTCGCCGAGCGCGGCCACGCGGGGTTTGGCTCTGTGCATTCATACTCCTCGGGGCGCCTCCCCCAGAGACGCGACTATCCCCCGCCTCCCTGGATGGCATGGCGCTGCGCTTTGCTGCATGCGAGGTGCGCGGCAGCACGGGGCGGTGGGCGCGTCGCGATCGCTGCGCCGGCAGAATTTGCCATGACAGATAGTGCGGGAACGTCGCATCCCACACCCTTGTCATCGAAGGAGGGCGTCTTTGTCGTCGGCCCCACGCCGGTACGGGAATCGCTTCCCCTTCGACAGGCTGAACGGGTGCGTATGGGTGTGTCTGCAGTGACGAGGCTGGCGAGCCGTGTGTCGATGGGCGTCGCGCTGATGCTCGTCATCGCAGGCGGCAGCGCATCTGCTGCAACGTACTACGTCGCGCCGGCTGGCAACGACGCGAGCGCCGGCAGTCAGGCCGCGCCGTGGCGCACCTTGCAAAAGGCCGGCGACGTGGCCGGCGCCGGGGACACCGTCAACGTGCTCCCCGGCACCTACCAGGGCTTCCGGCCGCGCAAGTCGGGCAGCGCGAGCGCACCGGTGCGGTTCATTGCCCAGCCCGGCGTGGTGGTCACCTCGCCCGGCGCGTCGAACTCCAACAACGACAACATCTGGGTGCGCAACGTCGACTACATCGTGATCGACGGCTTCGAGAGCACCGCCGCGCCGCGCGCCGGCATCGCCATCCAGGGCGAGCCCGATCCCAACTCGGCCGGCATCGTCATCCGCAACTGCCACTGCCATGACAACGGGCGCTGGGGCATCTTCACGGCGTTCACCCGCGAGTTGATTCTGGAGGACAACGAGACCTCGTACTCGGCGATCGAGCACGGCATCTACGTCTCGAACAGCGGTGACCGGCCCATCGTGCGCCGCAACCACGCGCACCACAACAACGCCTCGGGCATCCAGCTGAACGCCGACCCGGAGCAGATGGGCGATGACCCGAACGATCCCGAGGGCGACGGCATCATCGAGGACGCGCTGATCGAGGCCAACCTGATCCACGACAACGGCGCCGCCGGCGGCGCTGCGATCAACCTCGCCTCGGTGCGCAGCTCGCTGATCCGCAACAACCTGTTGTACGCCAACCGCTCGACCGGCATCGCCGGGTGGGACGACGGTTACGGCGACCAGTTCGAGCCGCCGGTCTACGCCTACGGCACACGCGACAACCGCATCCTCGGCAACACCATCGTGCAGCCGTCGAACGGCCGCTTCGCCATCGCGCTCAAGAACGGCAGCGTCGACAACGCCGTCCTCGACAACATCCTGCTGCACGCCGGCACGCGCGGCAGCCTCGAGATCGACCCCGAGAGCCAACCCGGCCTGCACTCCGACTACAACATCGTCGTCAACGTCTTCTCCGACGACGACAACTTCTTCACCCTGACACAGTGGCGCGGCTTCGGCTTCGACGCCCATTCCATCATCTCCAACGCCACCGCCCTGTTCGTCGACGCCGCCGCCAACGACTACCGGCTGAAGACCACCGCCGCGGCGCGCGACGCCGGCACCGCGCTCGCCGATCTGCCCACCGACCGCGAGGGCACGGCGCGGCCACAGGGCAGCGCCTTCGACATGGGCGCACACGAGCTCGCCGCCAGCGGGCCGTCGCCGACGCCCACCGCCACCGTCGCGCCGACCCTGACCCGCACCGCCACCGGCTCGGCGACGTCGACCACCACCCGCACCGCCACGTCAACCGCCACCCGCACCAGCACCGCGACGGTCACCCCGACCATCACCCAGACGGTCACGCCGGCGCCGACCGTGCGCGTCGGCGGTACGCTGCGCTACTACCGCGACGCGCGCCCGGTCGCCGCCGCCGACGTGCATCTCGACGGCCCCAGCGCGCGCAGCGCGGCCAGCGGGGCCGGCGGTGCGTTCGCCTTCGACGGCGTCCCGATCGGCACCTGGCGGCTCGAGCCGCGCAAGCTGGGCGACTGGGGGACCGGCATCAGCGCGCTCGACGCCGCCTACGTCCTGCAGCACGTCAACGGCAGCCGCACGCTCGACGCCACCGCGGCGCTGGCCTGCGACGTCACCGCCAGCGGCGCGCTCAGCACCCTCGACGCCACCCGCATCCTGCAGCTCACCGTCGGCATCCTGCCGCAGTTCGCGGCGGCGAGCGCCTGCGCCTCGGACTGGCTTTTCCTCCCCCTCCCGCCCTCAGGCGCGACGCAGACCTCCGTCGCCCCGTCGTTCGCCGGCGGCGTCTGTCAGCCCGGCGCCATCGCCTACGCCCCGCTCGGCGCCGACGCGCTTGGCCAGGATTTCAGCGCCGCCCTGCTCGGCGACTGCACCGGCAACTGGCAACCCGCGGCCGCCGCAGCCAACGCCCCGTTCGGGCGGAGCGTGTCGAAGCCCGCCGCCGCGGACGCCACGCTGACGCGCCTGCGTCGGGTGCGCGGCGGCGGCCTGCGCGCCACGCTGCTGCTGCGCCCCGGCATCGCGCTCCAGGCCGCCGAGGTGGTGCTCAATGTCGACGCCAGCCGCCTGCGCCTGCGGCGCGCCCGCCCGGCCCTGGCCGCACGCGGCGCGCTCCTGCAAGCCAACCAGACGGACGCCGGCACCCTCGCCATCGCGCTCGCCGCCGTGAGCCCGATCGCCGCCGGTGCCCGCACCGCCATCGTGCTCGACTTCGAACCGCTCACGGCCGATGCGCGAGGCGCCGTCCTTGCTGTCGCGGCGCTGCGCCTGAACGAATGAGGAGTGAGTCCAGTAGCGCGGGTAGAGAGACGCAGGTCGGAGGCCGGTTGCTCCGTCTGCGCCGACCTGCAACTAGTGAGGCGATGGTACCGCCCAAACCGCACGATCACGGACCCGATTGCGATCACGATCACGAGCCTGGCCCGGCGCAGGAGCCGGTCCGGCGCGCCGAGCCGAAGGTCGGGCGCAACGATCCCTGCCCCTGCGGCAGCGGCAAGAAGTTCAAGAAGTGCCACGCCCTGGTGGCGGCGACGCCCGCCGCGCCGGATACGACGGACAACGGCTAGCCAGCGCGGGCGGCGGCGATGGACCCCACCTGGTTGCTGCTGTCGGGTCTGTTCTCGTTGATCGGCGTCGCCGTATTCACCTACGGCCGCAAGCAGCGCACGGGGACGCACACGCTCTTCGGCGTCGTCCTGATGGGCTATTCGTACTTCGTCAGCAACGCCTGGCTGCTGGTCGGCATCGGCGTGCTGCTGCTGGTCGGCATGGTCGTCGTCAGCCGCATGGAAAACGGCTGAGTGCTCGATAGTCTGCTCGGCCGGCCCGGCGGCACCGTCGCGACGGCGCTCGACCGTCTGGCGCACCAGCTGGTGCGCCGCGGCGTCACCCCCAACGCGCTGACCTACAGCGCGCTGGCGATCGGGCTCGCCGGCGCCGCGCTGTTCTGGCTCGGGCATGGCTGGAGCGCGCTGCTGGTGCTGCTGCTCTCCGGCATGGTCGACGCCGTCGACGGGCGCGTCGCGCGCCTCGGCCGCGGCCCGACGCCGTGGGGCGGCGTGCTCGACCTGACCAGCGACCGCATCGTCGAAGCGGCCGTGCTGCTGGCCATCGCCGCGCCGTTCCCCGAGCGCCACCTGCCGGCGCTGGTGCTGGCCTGCACCTGGTACGTCAACCTGTGCGTCTTCCTCGCCGTCGGCGCCGCCAGCGATCAGCAGCGCGAGAAGATCATCGTCTACCCGCCCGGCCTGCTCGAGCGCAGCGAGGCGCTGCTCTTCGCCACCGCCGTGGTGGTCGCCCCCGGCTGGGTGGTGGCCACCGCCTACGTCTACGCGTTTCTCGGCCTCGTCACCGCCGCCCAGCGCCTACGCTACGGCCGCCGCGCCCTGAGCTCGCATCATTGATGTACCGCGCCCGTGCGTCGACCAGCTCAGCACGAACTGATTGCTGCCTGGAACCTCCTTCCACCCTGAGCCCCAATTCCGCTCGCCCTGAGCTTGTCGAAGGGCGTAGATCCGCCGACCAAGCGCACTGGCGCGCGCCCGGCGTGCTTGGCATAAGAGCGCCTATCTCCCCCAGCCGCGAAAGGTGAACCCATGAGCACCACCAAGGTCGACTCCATCAAGCTGTACTATGAAGAGCACGGCAGCGGTGAACCGCTGCTGTTGATCATGGGCCTGGCGGCCGATTCGATCGCGTGGATGTTCCAGCTGCCCGATTTCGAGAAGCACTATCGGGTCATCACCTTCGACAACCGTGGCGTCGGGCGCAGCAGCAAGCCGGCCGGGCCCTACACCATCGTGCAGATGGCCGACGACGCGGCGGCGCTGCTCGACGTGCTGAAGATCGAGCGCGCCCACGTGGTGGGCGTGTCGATGGGCGGCATGATCGCGCAGGAGCTGGTGCTGCGCCATCCCGAGCGCGTGCGCAGCCTGGTGCTCGCCTGCACCTATGCCAAGCCCGACGCCGGGGTCGAAAAGCAGCTCGAAGCCTCACTGCAGCTCTTCGGCGGCACGCGCGGCGCCGACGGCGCCATCCAGGTCGACGTCAGCAAGCTCGATCCGATGAGCTTCTTCCAGCACCTGCTGCCGACGGTGTTCAACCAGGCGTTCATCATGACCGAACTGCCCAAGCTGATGCAGGTCTTCGGCGGCGCGCTGCAGCACGGCTTCAGCATGGACGCCATCCTGGCACAGGTCGGCGCGACGCAGGGCCACGATGCCACCGCCCGCCTGAGCCAGATCAAGGTGCCGACCCTGGTGATCACCGGCGACAACGATCAGCTCATCCCCAGCGCCTGCTCCGACGTGCTGGCAAAGAGCATCGCCGGCGCCAAGCTGATGAAGATCCCCGGCGGCAGCCACGGCTTCAACTTCGAGACGCCCGAGGTGTTCAACAAGGCGGTGCTCGAGTTCCTGGCGGCGTCCGGCGCCTAGCTAGGCGCCGCGGCAC
>JBOHWA010000832.1:0-4912 GCA_050735855.1 Binatia bacterium | reverse complement strand
GCCTCGTTGGTGTGGTCGGCCTTGAACTTCTGCCACTTCGCCTCGTTCGAGTGGGCGACGATCACGGTGTCGACATAGACCATGCCGTGCCGGCCGGGGGCCGGGATCACCTTCTCCTGCGTCGCGGTGATCATCGCGTGCAGGTACTCGATCTCGTTCTTGAACACCTCGATGAACTCGACGACACCGCGGTTGCCGACGTTGAGCGCGCCGTTCAGGTCGAGGACCCGCGGATCGCCCTCCGAATAGCGGTCGAGCTTCGAGATGTCCTCGCTGCCGATCAACACCGAGGTGTCCTGATTGTTCGGATCGACCGGCGGGACGACGCCGATGCCGGTCCGATTGCGCTTGGAGAACGAGCGCATGATGATCGGCACTTCCTCATAGCGCGTGCCGAACTCGTCCTTGAGTCGATAACGGCACACCGGGCACAGGTCGCCCTCGATGTGCACGCCGAGCATCTTCTCGAACTCGCGCCGCAGGTGGCGCGGCAGCAGGTGCAGCGGCTCCTCCTGCATCGGGCAGCCCTCGATCGTGTAGACGGGGCCGACTTCTTCCAAGCCGCGCTGCAGGCGTTCGACCAGCGAACTCTTGCCCGACCCGACCGGCCCCATGAGGTACAGGACCTGACGGCTCTCCTCGCCTTTGAGCGCCGCCGAATGGAAGTAGCGCACGATCTGCGCCACGGTCCGCTCGATGCCGAAGAACTCCTCGGCGAAGAAGTTGTGCACCCGCACCGGCTCGTCCTTGAAGAGCCGCTTCACCCGCGGGTCATCCGTATCGAGGATGTCCTGCGCCCCGGGCGCCATCATCATGTCGTAGACGCGGGCGTGGGCGAGCTTGGTAATGCTCGGCTCCTCGCGAACGCAATCGAGGTATTCCAGGAAGGTCCCGCGCCAGTTGTGCGACTCGCGCGCGGCCCGGTCCTCCCGTATGAGCTTCTCGTAGACGGCCTTGTCTGACTCCATGACCCGCTCCTTTGCCGGAAAGGCCTCCGCCTCCCCAACCCAACGTGGTGGTCCGGCCACCTGTTATCGGAATGGTGCGGCGATCAGGTCCACTCCAAGCGAAGTGTAGCACCTGCAGGGGAGTCGCCCGTGCCGGGAGCAGTGGGAAACCAGGAAGATGGACAGGCAGCGCAGGGCTGGCGGCGGGAACGAAGAGCGGCTTCCACACTGCGGGCCGTCACTTCGACTCCTTCCCAGGTGCCATGAACGTATTTCGACGGTAACACCAGATTTTGTGGGGAGTCAATATTTTTTACGCAGCATCTTGTTGCGCGACCTCGTTTGAGGGGGTCCGAAGGGTCTGGCGACCGACACAGTCGCGCGGTGGGCATCACCCTGGATCCGAAGCAACCTCCGCGCCGACGGCTGCGACGTTGGCCTGTCGTGCGCGAATCACGTCCGCGCCCATTGCTGCACACGGAGCGAGCTTGCAGGATGGTCACAAAGCGTCACCAACGTCACAACACTGAGCATGCCGGCTGACAACAGCAGGATTGGTGACGCCGGGTGATGCGCCGATCGACGTCATGCGCTGCGGCCCGGACTTTTCGCTTCCATGGCATGCATTCTGCTCCCAGAGTGGACTCACGGCCAAGGAGGCGCGGCATGAGACAACGGACGATGGAACCGGTGAACGCCCGATTGCTGAAGGTCGGGCTCGAGGTTTTTCCAGTCTACGGCGACGAGCGGTCCGGTTGGAGCATGGACCCGATCGATCTGACGCCGGAGACACCGAAGTGGTTGCGCTACGACTCGCTCGACGAACTGTTCTTTGCCCTGCTCAATCTCAACGTGATGCCCGAGGGGCGCGCCTGAGGCTGACGCCGTCGACGCGTTTCACCGGCGAACACGACCCGGGTGCGGCGCCGCGGACGTCCCCCGCCCGGGCTGCACCGGCGCGTCGTGACGCTTGCTTCTTCCGCTCGTTTCGACTCAACCTACCTAGCAGAGTCCATAGAGTCAGACGTTGAATGTGCGTCACGCGCCGGCGGTCTTGGGGGGAGGCTTGCGTCGACGAGTAGGCACGCTACCTGGACCCAACCCGAGTTCGACCATGCCGAAATACCGAGTGACGGTGCAAGTCTCAGGGCTCAGTGGCGACAACCCCACTGAAGTGAAGTCGGCCCTCGACGAGCAGCTCAAGAAGAGCGGCATCGAAAACTGCCGCATCGTCGGCATCGATCCCGATGGGATGGCGTCGCGCGCCACGTCCCGGCGGCCGCCGGCCGCGCCGGTCGATTCTGCCTGGCGACGTCAGGCCAACGCCGGCGGGTTGCTGCTGGTGGCCGCGGCCGCGTGGGCGATCTGGTTCTTCTGGTGGATGTTGTCGACGGCGCCCGAGTGACCGCGAGTCGGCGCGCCGCCGCAACATGAGTTGCCTTGCCGCCGGCCGGGTGCGTACAATCCGCCCATGAACCGCGGCACCTTGGCGCTGGCCGTGATCGCTTTCGCCGTGCCGGCCGCGGCGGCGGCGGAAATTCTCGAGTGGCGCGATGCATCCGGCGCCCGACATTTCACCAACTCGCGCCAGGGCGTACCGGCGGAGTTCCAATCGGCGGCGCGCGTCCTCATCGCCGACTGGGCGCGCCCGCCGGCCGCACCCGCACCGGCAGTCGCGGCGCTCGAGCCACCTGCGCCACCTGCACCGCCCGCGGTGCCCAGGCAGGCGCAGATCGCCACCGATCGCCCGGCGTTCGACGAAGCGTATCTCGCCGGGGTCGAAGCAGGGATGATCGCCGGGGGCGGGGGTGGCGGCGGCGGCGCCGCCAACGGTGGGTCAGTACAGATCTATGGACCGCTGGCGGTGGCGAGCGCGCACACGACGGAGGACGTCGGCGGCTATCCGTTCGTGCCCTTCGGCTGGGACGCGCCCGGCTACTATCCGTTCGTCACCACGTCGTTCGACCGCGGTCGCTCGCGGCATCAGACGCTGCGCATGCTGTTGCAGGACCAGTTCCAGCTCGATCGCGATGGTCCCTACGCCTACGACCGATGGAACCAACCCGGCCTCGGTCCGCGTCTCGCCCCCTTCCTGTCGCGCGGTCTGCCGTACGGCATGCAGCAGGGCGGGCGCGTCATCTATCGCTGAATCCGGCCCTGCCGCCCCGCCCCTCATGGCCCATCCGCGAGTCCTGGAGCGCGACGCGAGCGTCCTGCTGGTCATCGATGTCCAGGAAGGCTACCGCGGCCACACGGTCGAACATGAGCGCATGGTGCGCGCCGTGCGGCGCCTGGTCGACGCGGCGGTCGTGATGCAGGTGCCGATGCTGGCCACGGAGCAGTATCCCAAGGGCGTCGGCCGCACCCAGCCGGAGGTAGCCGACGGCTTTCCGGCCGGCACGCGCGTGATCGAGAAGCTGTCGATGAGCTGCTGCGGCCAGCCGGCGTTCGTCGAGCACCTGCGCAGCCTCGGCCGCACGCAGGTGGTGGTCTGTGGCATCGAGGCGCAGGCCTGCGTCAACCAGACCGTGCATGACCTCCTGGCGATGGGCTATCAGGTGCACGTGCCCTGGGATGCGCTCTCGGCGCGGGCCGAGCACGACTATCGCATCGGATGGGAAAAGATGATCGGCTCTGGAGCGGTGCCGGCAACGGTGGAGATGGTCTGCCTCGAATGGGTGCGCACGGCCGAGGCCGCCGAGTTCCGCGCCATCCGCAACCTGATCAAGTAGGGACATGACCGAAGACAATCAGGCCATCGTCGCGCGCGAGCTGAGCGAGGCGCTGCATCGCATCGGCGCGGTGCGCTTCGGCGACTTCACGCTCAAGGACGGGCGCCGCTCGCCGTTCTATCTCGATCTGCGCCTGCTGGTCTCGCACCCCGCCGTGCTGGCGCGCGTCGGCCGGGCGATGCTGCAGCGCGCCGCCGGGCTGCGCTACGATCGCATCGCCGGTCTGCCCTACGCCGGCCTGCCGATCGCCGTCGCCATGGCGTTGATCGGCGAGCGGCCGATGATCTACGCCCGCAAAGAGGCCAAGGACTACGGCACCAAGCGCCTGATCGAGGGCGAGTTCGCCGCCGGCGATCGGGCCCTGATGGTCGACGACGTGGTCACCAGCGGCGGCGCCAAGCTCGAGGCGATCGAACCATTCCGCAGCGCCGGTCTGGTGGTCGAGGACGTGCTCGTGGTCGTCGATCGCGAGGACCGCGGCGCCGCGGCCCTCGCCGATGTCGGCCTGCGCCTGCACAGCGTGCTCAAGGTGCGCGCCCTGCTCGATCACCTGGGCGCGTTGGGGGCGGTGCCGGCGGGCGACGTGGCGCGGGCGCACGACTTCCTCGCCGCGGCCGGCCGCTAGCGTGAGTACCGCACCGCAGCTGACCCGCTTCCGCCAGCGCGGCTTGCGGGTCGTCCACCAGGCGCACCCGGGCGCGCTCACCGCCATCGCCCTCACCGTGCGTGCCGGCGCGCGCTGCGACGGCGCGCACCCCGGCCTCGCGCACCTCGCCGAGCATATGCTCTTCCAGGGAACGGCGACGCTCGACCAGATGGCGCTCAACCGCCGCGCCGCCGAGCTCGGCGGCGAGCACAATGCCGACACGGGCTACGAGGACGTCTCGCTGACCTTCGAGGTCTTCAACGAGGACGTCGACGCCGCGCTCGCCCTGCTCGCCGATCAATTCTACCACACCGCCGTCGACGCCAAGCGGCTGCGCAAGGAGCAGCGCGTCGTGATGGAGGAGATCCGCGGCCGCCTCGACGACCCCGGCGAGCGCGTCTACCGCCGCGCCTGGTCACGGCTCTTCCGCGGCGCCCTGGCCCACCCGGTCTCGGGCACCCTGGCCACGGTCGGGCGCATCGAGCCGCGCGACGTCGCCGCCTTCCTGCGCCGCCGTTTCACCCACGCCAACGCGGTGCTGGCGGTGGTCGGCGGCGTGCCGCCCGACGCCCTGCGCGCCTCGGTGC
>JBOHWA010000831.1:0-7682 GCA_050735855.1 Binatia bacterium | reverse complement strand
CAGCTACGGCGGGCCGCACGCCACGGTGCGCGGCGCCGCGTCGGACACCGACCAGAAGTGCCTCGACGGCGCCTGGCGCGACGGCCAGTCGTTGATCAACTACGCGCTGCGGCAGCAGAGCATCTGCATCCGCAAGGTGAGCAGCGGCAAGACCTGCGACACGGCGGGCCTGGCCACCAAGCTGGCGGCGCGCGAGAGCGCGACCGTCACCAAGATCAGCGGCAAGTGTCCGACGCCGCTGGGCAGTCTGGTGGCGGTCGATCCGACCGTGTTCGTCGCCCGCGCCGCCGCCCAGACGCGCTGTCTGGTCGCCGCGGCGCACGGCCAGACCGCGCCGCTGACGCTCGACTGCGGTCCGCGCGCCGCCGCGCCGGTGCCGGCGCGCGGCGTCGACACCCAGATCGAGTTGCCCTTCGCCATCTGGGGCTCGCGCTGCGGCGACGGCAGCAACTACGCCTTCCGCCTGCGCCTGGCACCCATCGGATCGCCGATCGAGAAGGTCGTGGTCCACATGGCGGGCGGCGGCGCCTGCCTCGACGGGCCCGATTGCGCCGCCACCAACCCCGATCTGTTCGAGGCCCTCACCGACGGCCTGCCGGGCAACGGCATGATGTCGAGCACCGCGGCGAGCAACCCGTTCCGCGACTGGACGAAGGTGTCGCTGCCCTATTGCACGCAGGACCTGCACATCGGCGGCGGCGTCCCGACGGCGTATCCCGAGATCACGGTGCAGCGCTACGGCGCGCTCAACGTGCGCGCCGCGATGCAGTACATGCGCGACGTCATCTGGGCCGAGCTCGATGCGACCGACCCCGAGGGCTACCGCGCCGATCGCCCGCTGGTGATCTTCAGCGGCAGCTCGGCCGGCGGCTACGGCGCGGCGTACAACTATCACTGGATGCTCGATGACCTCGGCTGGGTGCACACGACGGCCATCCCCGACGCCGGCCTCGCCATGGACAACGGCACGCCGGCCGGCGTCATCCTGCTCGGTGCGATCTCACTGCCGCCGACCTACCCGGGATGGAACACGCAGGCGTTCCTGCCGCCGTACTGCTTCAGCGCCAGCTGCGCCGAGATCTTCGTGAACCTGGAGGCGGCGACCGCCCCCAGGCTGCTGGGTGAACCCGAGCAGCAGTTCCTGCACATCTCGAACCAGATCGACGACACGCAGCGCACCACCACCCTGTTCCCGTCGAATGCCGCCTTCGTCAACACGCTGCGCTCGAGCTACTGCGACATCCGCGGCACGCCGGGGCTGCACAGCTTCCTGCGCGGCGCGTCGATGTCGATCCACGGTCAGCTCAACAACGCCAACTGGGACAACGCCACGATCGACGGCACCGTGCTGCGCGACTGGATCGGCGGGGCGATGAGCAATCCCGCCGGCGTCGTCGACAGGACCCAGCCGGGGACGCTGGAAGCAGACTACGTCGGCGTGCTCCCGTTCCCCTGCGCGCTGGACTGAGGACTGAAGATCTCAACGCGGGGGCGCGGAGGGCGCAGAGCCGGAACGCAGGTCCAACCCTTCGCCTCTGCGGACTCTGCGGCTTGGCGTTGGAATCTGCGCGCCAGAACCAAATGGAGGGGAAGCCCGGCCGCGGCGGCGGGCCAATGGTCCTTGTCGAACCTGCGGCGCGTCGTGCGCTGACCGATGGTCAGCCTGTACAAGCCGCGCACGCCTGGGCTACTCGGGCATAGGGTCAGCTGCTGCACCGATGGAGGACGCCTCGTGAATCGATCGCTGGGTCAGTTGGTAGGAACCATCGCCGTACTCGTGCTCACCCTGGCGCCGGCGTCGGCGGGGACGGAGCCATGCAGCGGCTGCTCGCTGCTGGGAGACCTGTCAGTGGTCCTGGCCTCGGTCGAGCCGTCGGCACCGATGGTGGGTGACGACGTGACCTTCACGTTCACGGTCGATGCCAGGCTGCCGAGCGGGTTCGATTGCAGCTTGAACGGGAGCTGCGCCTTCGTCGGTGGCGACCCCGTCCTGGCGGGCAGTGACCCGCCGACCGTCGGATCGGGCGGACTGATCGTGCGCCGGCGCGCCGCCCAGGCGGGCGTCGCCACGGTCCGGCTCGACCTGCGGGGGCGGACGGAGGAGGCCTGCCAGTTCGAAGACGAGTCAGGCTGCTTCACCTTCTTCCGACCTGCTTTCATCGTCGCCTTCACCGGACCGCTCGAGATCGCGGTGTTGGAAGCGCCGACGGCGACACCGACGCCGACGCCGATGTCCACCCCGACCACGCGACGCACGGTGGAGGACGACGGCTGCGCCATCGCCGGGGCGCCGCACACCAGCCTGCCGGCGCTCGTCGGTCTGCTGTTGCCCGCCCTGCTGCTCGTCTTGGCGCGGCGGCGCTGAAGCCAGCGTGACGACGGACACCGGGGTCGGACCTTCGCAAGTGCTCGATGGCTAAGGTCAACGCGCGCGTTCTGCCAACCAATTGCAGCCTTAGAGCGCTCCTTTCGACCACAAAACGGCCGTTGTAAGCAGCGTCTGGCGCCGCCCCTCAAGGAAACCAAAGCGCGTACCACCAGCGCTTCCCTAGACGTCTTGTTTTTGGGGCCAAATTACCGTTCTAGGCGCTCACGGCCCCCGCCAAACAGACGCCTTCCTTGAATCTATCAGCTACTTTGCGGAGGTCCGACCCCGTCAGGCAGGTCGCGGCGGCCGTCACGGCGCGGCTGGCAGCGTCGTGTCGACCGTCACCGGCAGGCGGATCGGCCCGTCCATCTTGTTCTGCACCGTCAGGGTGAGCCCGGTCTGTCCGTCGTCCACCGCCTCGACGACGTTGATGCCCGACTGATCCGGGGCGCCGGAGAGGTCCTTGTACGTCGTGGAGCGCGCGACGCGCTCGTTGTCGGAGCTGATCGCCACCGTGCACCAGACCTGGTTGGCGAGCGACTGGATGTTGGTCCACTGCCCGTCGAGCGGGCCGCGTGTCACGCGTCCGTAGACGAACAGTGGCGCCGTCTCACCGGCCTGGCGCAGGACGAGCGGCTGGGGCACGACGCGATACTCGACGAAGCACGGCGGCGTGTCGGCCGTCGCGTCACAGGAATTGCAGGAGTTGTAGCAGGCGTTGATCAGCGAGTTGTCCGGCCCGCTGGCGCACGGGGGGCCGGTTTCGAGCCCGGCGGCCGATCCGATGGCCATCACGCTGTCCTCGAGGCAGGTCGGCTCACCGGCGGCGGCAAAGGGCGCGAAATACTCGCTCGCGCTCGGTTGATGGAGGAGGAAGCGGACGCGGTCCGAGACGGCGGGCGTGGTGAGGAGCTGGAAGTGCGACAGGCGACCGCGCAGCGCCGGATCGATGTCTTCGACCGTGCTGTAGGCGCCGGCGGGCTGCTGCCCGCGCGCGCTGCACGACCCGACGGTGAGGTCGTAGTTCGGGTAGTCCGCCTGCAGATCGCAGTCGGGATCGCTGAACGGCGGCGCGTACTGCAGGTTGAAGAAGTAGTTCGCCAGCCGCTCGTAGCTCGCGTAGGTGAAGTCCTCGCAGTAGAAGTTGGTGCCGCAGATGGTTCCACCCAGGTCGCCGGCCTGCTGGTAGGGACCGTTCGGCACGTCCTGCTGGCGGTACAACGCGTACTCGCCGTGGTAGCCCGAGGCCCCGTAGCAGACCTCGCAGGTGCCCTGCGTGAAGCACCCGGCGACGGTCGGCGTGTCGCCGAACTGGACGGTGCCCGAGCCGATGACCGCGTGGCCCGGCAGGCGCGTCTCACGCAGGGCGCGCACCGCCGGGCTCATGCTGAGCTGATCGCCGAGCGCGCCGGCGCCGATGTCGAAGCCGTCGATGCAGAGCTCGGTGCGCAGGGTGCCGGTGCGCAGTTGGTTGAGATAGGCGGTGTGGTTGGACAGCGCCGAGCCGCGATGCGTGCCGGCCATGGTGATCAGCTTGCGGATCAGGCCGTGGCCCCAGTTGGTGGCGGCGCGGAAGTTCGCCGCGACCGCGGTGGTCAGCGGATCCGGATCGGGCTGCGTCTGCGCCGCCTGACGGGCGCTCGGGCCGCCGTAGCTGTGGGTGACGACGTCGGCCTGCGTGGCCGCGATGTTGAGAATCCCCTTCCAATTGTCCACCGCACGTCCGAGCTGCGGCACGAGGGTCGCGCCGTTGTCGGCCAGATGGCCGGCGGAGAGCGCGATCCATTGGAACGAGATGCGATCGGCATAGAAGGGCAGCACGCCGTCGCTGAAGTAGCTGAGCTCGTTGGCGCTGTCGCGCCACAATCCGAAGGGGTCCCAGTTCGAGGTGTCGCCGCCGGTGCCGTGCAGGAAGACGACCAGCGGCCGCACCAGCGCGAGATGATCCGCGTTCAGCAGCACCTCGTCCTGCCGCGCCGACAGTTGCAGCGCGCGCAAACGGCTGGGCAGCGGCTCGCTGCCGTCGTAGTCGCGCGCGGCGCGGTAGAGCGCGAAGGCCCAGCGCGCGCCGTCGACGAGCACCGTCTCGACCTCGAGCGCGGCCGGTCCGTCGGGCAGGTCGTCGATGGCGCCGCCGCCCTCCGAGCGATCGACCAGCCGCTGATCGTCGACGGCGAAGAGGCCGCCGCTCGGCAGATCGCCGGCATCGAGGCGCAGCTCGACCGGCGCGGCGTTGGCCGGGCTGTCCAGTCGCACCGCCACCAACAGCAGCGTGGCACCGTCGGCGGCGGCGCCGGAGGGTTTGCGCGCGGCGTTGATCCAGGCGTCGGTGGTCAGAACCTGCACGCTGGCGGCGGTGTAGTCGGCCAGCGGCAGGAAGACGCCGGAGGTGTAGCGCGGGTTGGCGTCGAACCAGCGCAGGGTTGCCAGCCCAGGCGTCGGCGTGTCCGGGAACGGCGGATGGGTGCCGGTCGGGCTTGCCGTGGCGGTCTCCGTGCACGGACCCGCCGGCATCGGCGTCTCGGTGCTGGCCGGGCAGATCAGCGCCGTCTCGGTCGCCGTCGGCGAGCCGGTCGCCGTGGCGCTCGCCCCCGGGGTCGGCGAGCCAGGGCACATCGTCGCCGTCGCGCTCTCGATCGAGACCGGCGTCGGGGTCGCCGGCACCGGCGCCACCGTCGCGCTCTCGATCGCGGTCGGCGTGAGGGTCGGCGGCGGCGGGGTGGCGGTGGCGCCGACCACCAGAGTGGCCGTCCGGATGGGCGGCGGCGAGTCATCGTCACCCCCACAGCCAACGCCGACCAGCACCATCCCGATCCCCAGCAGTCCAGCCCTCGCCGCGCGCATCACCATCATCGCTCCTCCACTCGCGGCATTGCGTGGTGCCGCGCAACGTTCCTTCAGCCGCGGCGCGAAAGAAAGCAACCGTCGGGCCTCAGCGCCAGGGCGGATCGTCGGCCGTGAAGCCAAGTGTCCTCGCCGTTCTCGCAGCGCTCCTGCTGCCCGCGGCTTCCAGCCTCGCTTGCCCCGGCGATTGCGACGGCGACGGTCGGGTCGCGGTCACCACACTCATCGTCGGTGTCCGCATCGCCCCGGGCACGGCGGCGGCCAGGCTCCGGGCGGCCGCGATCGATTCGCTGGCCCGCGGGCGCGCGCCGGACGGGCGCGGGGGCCCGCGCTCCCGGAGAAGCGGGAGCCCCGCCGCCTCAGTCGCCGGCCAGGAACGTGGCGACCAGCTGACTCGAGAGCGCGCAGGAGCGCACCGGCGTCTGCGTGCCCTCGGGGAGGCCCGCCATCGGGTAGAAGAACGCGACGACGTTGCACGCCGTCGCGCATTGCCCGCAGACGCAGGAATCTGCCGGGGTCTGCGGCGGGTCGCCGCAGTTGCCGGGGAACATGTTGTCGGCGCCCCACTTGTCGCTCAGCGGACCCTGGCAGATGAAGTAGGTGGTTGCATCGGTGCTGCAGCCGACGGAGAGCGGCAGATTGTACGCCGCCTGCCCGGAGCTGTTGCAGTAGTCCGACTCCCATTGCTGGTTGAAGCAACCCGGCTTGCCGAAGTTCAACGGGATCAGGCTGATGTCGTAGAACACCTCGCTGCCGGTGAAGTTGGTTTCCAGCAGCGTCACGTGGTTCCACTGCGCCTGCCAGCAGTCGGGGATGTCCCCCAGGCTGTCGGATGCGCAGAGGCGCGAGGGACCGGTGCTCGTATCGACGGTCACCGCACAGCTGCTGCCGCCGGCGATCGAGGCGTGGATCCCCAGGCTGCCCTGCCCCTGCGCGGTGCAGCCGGCGCCCCACGTCAACGCACACGGGCCGGTCGCCGCCGTGATGCCCTCCGAGCACGTCAGGTAGATCGTCTCGCTGCGCTCGTTCTTGATCTGGACACTCTGGGCCTGCGCGCCGCCGACAATCGTTCCGCCCTCGTCGTCGCTGCCGCACCCGATCGCGGTGATGGCAAGCAGTGCGAACGCCAGGCGAGCCAGCGGAAGGGTGCGCGGTGTGTTCCGGGGTATCGCCGACATCGCCGCAGCGAACACCGCGACCGGGGTACTGTCAACCGGCTTTTTGCGAGCCCGGCGCCGACAGGCGGCGCACGCGCGCCCCGAACCTGTTGTGCCGCCGCGCGCGAGTGTGGGACGCTGGCGCGCGATGGCGTTGGACATGCCGCTGCTGGAGACCGCGCGGTTGATCATCCGACCGTTCGCGCTCGACGATCTGGAGGCGTGCCATCAGCTGCTCGACCACGAGGCCTGGCAGACCGGCCAGAGCCTCGCGCAACGGCGGCAGTGGCTGGAGTGGTGCGTGCGCAACCACGGCGCGCTGGCGCGGCTCGAACAGCCGCCCTACGGCGACCGCGCGGTGGTGCTGCGGGCGACGGGCGAGCTCATCGGCTCGATCGGGCTGGTGCCGTCACTCGGCCCCTTCGACCGCCTGCCGTCGTTCGGCGGCGACGCCGGCGCGGCTCGCTATCGACCGGAGGTGGGCCTGTTCTGGGCGGTGCGCAGCGCGCACCGGCGGCGCGGCTATGCCAGCGAAGCGGCGCGCGCCGTCATCGCCTACGCGTTTGCCGCGCTGCAGCTCGGGCGCGTCATCGCCACCACCGAAGACGCGAACCTCGCCTCGCAGGCGGTGATGCGACGGCTCGGCATGACGGTCGAGCGCAATCCGCTGCCCGAACCGGTGTGGTTCCAGACCGTCGGCGTGCTGCAGGCGCCACCGTCGGGCACCGGCGGCGACTCGACCTGACGCGTCGAGCCGCAGCGACCGCGGCGGCGCCGAACCATTGCGCCGCGCCGCCGACCGGCGATATTCCACTCTCACTGCCCGGCACGAAAGGAGCCCCGATGCACACCAAGGCAGACGAGATCGCCGACGGTATCTTTCGCCTCAACACCGCAGTCGCGATGCCCGGCGGACTGGGCCAGTTCAGCTTCAACCAGTACCTGATCGTCGACGACGAACCGCTGCTCTTCCACAGCGGCCCGCGCCAGCTGTTCCCGCTCATCGCCGCAGCGGTCGCGCGCGTCATGCCGGTCGAGCGGCTGCGCTGGGTCGGCCTGTCGCACTTCGAGGCCGACGAGTGCGGCGCCCTCAATCACTGGCTCGCCGCGGCGCCGCGCGCGCAGGCCATCTGCGGCCAGGTCGCAGCGATGACCTCGGTCACCGACTTCGCCGACCGCGCGCCGCGCGCCCTCGGCGACGGTGACGAGCTGCGCCTCGGCCGCCACACGGTGCGCTGGTTCGATACCCCGCACGTGCCGCACAGCTGGGAGTGCGGGTTGATGATGGAGACAGCGACGCGCACCTTCCTGTG
>JBOHWA010000830.1:0-7283 GCA_050735855.1 Binatia bacterium | reverse complement strand
CCTGTTCGACGCCGGCCATCAGGTCGACGTCGCTGATCAGCCCCTGCAGGAAGGCGAGCTTGATCGACTTCACCACCACGCTGCCGGTGCGGCCGATGAAGCTCAGCCGGTCGTCGCACGGCCCTTCCGAGAACAGGATCATCGGCGGATTGGGGAGCTCCTTGCCGGTGGCCCGGGTGATGAGGTCGGAGGCGACGTTGGCCGCGGCGTTGGCGATCGACGACGGCTCGATCTCCAGCGAGTCGACGGTGATCAGGCGGAAGCCGGAGATGACCAGTGCCCGGTTGGAGTACTCCGTCACGCCGTCGATGGTGCGCTTGGCGCGCACCATGTTGAACCCGAGCCCGGCTTCGCCCTGCGCGAACTTGACCTGCCCGTTGACGATCTCGATCTTGGCTGTCTTCAGCTCCGGGGTTTCGACCTCGAAGCGGTCCTTCAGATAGGTCTTCACCCGCGACAGCGCCGCGTTGAGCACCGCGGGCCCGACGATGCCGTCGATGAACTCGAACTCGATGTCGGGATCGAACGTGATGTCGAGGCCGGTCGCGTCGAGCACCTCGAGATCCTGCGCCGTGTCGCCGCACAGGCCCTTGCCGAGGATCAGCCGCGGGTTGAGGACGATGGGGAACTTGCAGGTCGCCGGGCAGTCGTCGCCGTCGAGCTGATTGCCGTCGTCGCAGTTCTCCGACGCGGGCGGGGCGTCGTCGACGACGCCGTCGCCGCAGCGCGGCGGCGAGCAGTCGGTGCGGCAGGCATTGGGCTCCTCGTCGTCGTTGAGCGGGCCGTCGTCGCAGGCCTCGCCGTCGTCGACGGTGCCGTCGCCGCACACGCCGCCGCTCGGGCAGGGGCGGGCGCGGAAAATCTCATCGTGCCCGGCCACGTTCTCACCGCTCAGATTGTTCGAGGAGCTGAAGAAGATCTGGGTGCCGTCGGCGCTGAACGCAGGGTGCGCGTTCTTCGGGCCGCCGATGCGCCCGTTGGGGTTGTCGGTCGAGAACGTCACCTGCAGCGCGCGCGGGATGCCGCTGCCGTCCCACAGGTAGATCTCCCAGTTGCGGTCCGGGTTGGTGCCGAAGAAGTCGTAGTTGGACATGAAGGCGACGCGGTCGCCGCTGCCGTCGATCGCCGGCGCGAGGATCGCCGGCTGCACCACCGTGCGCGCCTCCGGCGGCCCGCTGATGAAGTCGCCGCCGGTGGTATTGGTGAGCTGGAAGAAGCGCTCGATGTCGTGGTCGTAGAGAAAGACCTCGAAGCCGCCGTCGGCGTTCTCGCCGGTGTAGTCGCGGTTGGAGAGGAAGGCGATGCGCGTGCCGCTGGCGTTGACCGAGGCGTCGGAGTTGGCCGGGTAGCGATCACCGGAGGCGAGCGGGATGTCGCCGCCGTCGCTGCGCGTCGTCTGCAGCAGCACGTTGCCGGGGTACTCGTAGACGAAGATTTCGAAATTGCCGTCGCCGTTGCTGCCGGTGAGATCCGACGGGGTGGCGAACGCCAGCCGCGAGCCGTCGCGGTTGAACGACAGGTAGCGGCTGGCCAACGGCGTCAGCGCCTCGGCCATGCGGGCGGCGTAGGGCTGGGTGACGAAGGGGGCCTGGCTCGTGGTGAGGTCGAGCATCTGGATGAAGTGCCCGAAGCCGCCGCCGAGATCGGTGGTGAAGAAGCTGAAGAAGGCGAGCCGATTGCCGTCGCCGCTGATCGCCGGCGCGATCGCCAGCCCCGCCTGCTCGCCGCCGGCGATGCGGCGCGGCCGCTCGGCCGGCGGTACGCCGTAGTCGTAGAGAAAGGTGGCAATCAGGTCGAGCGCGCCGATCGAGCCGCTGGTCGCGTCGTAGGCGACCCGGCCGCCGCTGTCGCTCAGCGAGGCGAAGAGATTGCCCTTGTTGCCGAGGGTGTCGAGCGTCCCGGTCTGCGTATCCAGCCGGTGGACCAGGGCGGGGCCGAAGGTGTCGTTGGTGAAGGCCACGTAGCGGCCGTCGGCGCTGGCCGAGGGGTGGTCGTTGGCCGCCAGGAAGGGCCCGCTGCCGTGCGTGAGCTGCTCGATCGCGGGCCGCTCGCAGTCGCCCGCCTGCGCCGCTCCCAGCAGCGCCAGGTGCAGCAACAGCAAAACTCCGAATGCGGCAGGCCTCGCCATGATAGTCACGCTACCCTGAGCAAACCTGTCAATGGAATGTCAATTCGTGCGGACGATCGCCGCTGGGAGCGCGGGCGGCCCGCCCGCTCTTCGCTGCGAACCCTACACCGAACCCGCGCCGCGCGAGGACGGCGCGGTACACGACCACCCGCGGCACCTGACTACCGACGCGCGGCGCTCCACAGCAGAACCTGAACTCGAGCGTTCCGATGATCGCGCCGATGTGCTTTGGTGAGCCATGTCGAAGGTCGCAGTTCGGTTGGCCGTCGCCATCCTGTTGGCTGTCAGTGCTCCGTTTGCGACCGCCTGGGCGCAGCCCGCGGTGACGTTCGACGTGTCCCACACGGCCGGGTGCGGCCCGAACAACGTCGAGGGGTGGCAGTTTCAGACCAGCGCCAGCGTCACGGTGTCCGCCCTCGGCGTGTACGACTCCAGCTCCGGTGACGGACCCGTCACCCCCGGCGACGGGCTGAACTTCGCGATTCCGGTCGGCCTGTATGACTCGGATTGCCAGGAGTTGGAGTCGGTGACGATCCCGGCCGGAAGCGTCGCGACGCTCATCGCCGACTACCGCTATGTCGGTATCGCGCCGCTGCTGCTCTCGGCCGGTCAGACGTACCGCGTCGCCGCCGTGATGCGTTGCGATGACTTCACGCCGCAGTTCCAGAGCCCGACCGGATTCGCCCTCGACCCCAGCGTGACTGGCGTGGAGACGAGACGGATCGCCGGCGGCTCGTCGCTGGCGTGCCCGACCGAAACGAGCACGGTGCTGGGTTTCGCGCCGAACTTCCTGATCGGCCCTGCGTGCGGCAACGGTGTCGTGCAGGACGGCGAGCAGTGCGATGACGGCGGCGTCGCTGACGGCGACTGCTGCTCGTCGACCTGTCAGTACGAGACCGGCGGCAGCCCGTGCGCCGCGGACGACCAGGGGTGTACCGACGACGTCTGCAACGCGACCGGCACCTGCACGCATGATCCGAGCCCGGCGGGCACCGAATGCCGGCCGGCACCAGGTGAGTGTGACGCAGCCGAGAGCTGCGACGGCAGCAGTCCCGGCTGCCCCCCCGACGCGCACAAGCCGAACGGAACGCCCTGTACCGACGACGGCCTGTTCTGCTCCGGCACCGAGGCGTGCCAGAACGGCTCGTGTACGAGCGGTGGCGATCCGTGCGAGGTCGGCATCTGCGACGAGACCGCCAATCGGTGCGTGGCCCCCTCTTCAACGCCGAAGAGCGCCACGTCGACGCCGACGCCGACCGCGTCGGTGACGCTGACGCAGACCGGCACCCCAACCGGGTCGCAGTCCAGCACGCCCACGCGCACGCCCGCCGGCCCCGCAACGCCGACGTTCACCGCATCGGCGACGGTCGCCGCATCGGCGACGGCGGCCGCTACCGCGGCGACGCCGGCGCCCATCACTCCCTCCCCAAGCCCGACCAATACCCCCGCACCCATCCCGTGCGTCGGCGATTGCGATGGCGGCTCAGCGGTCAGCATCAACGAGCTCATCGTCGGCGTGAACATCGCGCTCGGTACCCTGTCGGTCGATCGTTGTCCGGCGTTCGACCCATCGGGCGACGGCAACGTCGCGATCAACGAGCTGATCGCCGCCGTCGCCAACGCCCTCAACGGCTGCCCGCAGCTCGGAACGTGAACTGAGGGGCTCGGCGCCGCTGTGAGGCGGCGAGCAGCCTGACGACGCAGGGGAGGTCGGCAGCGCTCACGTCGCCGTCCCGATTGCAATCTGCGTCGCACGCCGCGCTGGCGATCGGGTCGAACAATGCGGTCCACGTCGCGTCGACATCGGCCGCATCGAGGACGTCGTTGCAGTCGGCGTCGCCGGGGACCCCTGCGGTATGTGTCGCCGTTGCGGTTGACGTCGACACAGCGGTCGGGGTTGGCGTCACGGTCGCGCTGGACGTCGCGATCGGGGTGGGCGGTAGGGTCGCGGTGGACGTCCTACTCGCGGTCGGTGTTGCACTCGCGGTCGGCGTTGCGGTCGCGGTGTCGTGTGGCGTCGGGGTCAGTTGGAACGACGTGGCATCGCTGGGATCGGTGCCGGCGTCGAGCTCGTCCCGGTCGAAGACGCCGTCGCCATCGCGATCCAGCCCGAGTCGCGTTCCCTCGCCCGGTGGCACGCAGGTGTAGGTCACCTGCTGCCCCTCGACAGCCGCGAGGGCCCGGAGCTGGGCGTCGCTCAACCCCAGCTCTGCGCTGCGGTCGCCCTGAAAGTCGCCGCTGGCGGCGCTCAGCAGGTAGCCGCGCGCCTCCCCGGCGCGAACGCCCTTGGCCACCAGATCGCACTCCTGCGCACCGGGCTGACCGATCAGGTCGAAGGCGGTGGTGGCGCGTGCGATCATCAGGTCGAGGCGCGGTCCTGCGACCAAGGCGTTGCTGCTGGTCAGCGTGACCTGCTGGCCGACGATCGGTGCGAACGTCGTGTCGAAGGCGAGGACGAACTGCTCGAGGTCGCGGCGCTGATCGTCCGCCAGCGTGAAGAACGCCGCGCGCAGGAAATCGAACAGGGTCGCGATGCTGCCGTCGTGGAGAAATCCAAAGCCGCGAATCTGATCGCCCTGGGGTTGGGCATGCTCGGGCAGGAGGTTGAAGAACGGGGTGCGGGGCGTGCCGAACATGCCGATCTTCTGGTAGGCGTTCTTCAGCTGCGGAACCTTGAACTGCTGGCTCTCGTTGTCGAACGTCGTCTGAGCGGCGGTGCCGAACTGTCCCAGCGACGCATCCAGCGCGTGACAGCCGCCGCAGTGCGCCAGGTTGTCGGTGACCATCGCGCTGTCGAGGTAGAGACTGCGCCCATTGGCCTGTGCAGTGGTGAGCTGATTGTCGAGGCGGCGGATCGGGTTTGGGGGCGGCACGATCTGTAGTGCGAAGGCGGCGAACGATCGCATGTCGCCGTCGGCGAGCGGGCCCTCGTCGCGCCCCAGGAGCGAGTCGAAGGCGACGTTGAATGCCTCGAAGGCGAGCCCGGCGTCGAGGGCGCGCGGGTCGCTGACGAACGTGGCGCCGGTGCGATCACCGCGCCAGTGCATCGGTCCCTGCTGCGCCAGGCCGCGCAGCGTCTGCGTCGTCATCGGCCCTTTCAGCGGGTGAAACGGCACTCGGGGGATCGGCCCTCCCAGGGGGTTGGGGTTCGGCTGCACCACGTCATCCGGATTGCCGAGGTCCCAGCCGAGGCTGTCGAAATCCGCGAACACGTGGCAGCTCGCGCACGCCGCCTCGCCGTTGCTCGACGTCGCGCGTGCGTCGTAGAGAAACCGCCGCCCCTCGACCACCGCGGGCGGTTCGGGATTGTGCAGTCGGTGCTGGCCGATCTCGTCCCCGCTGGTGGTGTCGATCACCTTCACGGCGTTGTCGAAGCGGGTCAGCACGTACAGGCGTTGGTGCGTTTCGTCGAGCGCCAGCCCCGACGGGCCGCCACCGCTGACCGCGATCTGCCGCGCGCCATCGGGGACGAAGCTATCGGCCTCCAACTCGGCGGCGTCGAAGACGCCCACCGCGCTCGAGCCGAACGCGGTCACATAGAGCGTGCCGTCGCTCGCCAGCACCATATCGAGCGGCGTGGCCAGGCTGGCCTGCTTCACGCCCGCCGGCATGGGCGTGGTGCGGTAGCCCTGCGGCAGCGCCTCGATGTGCTTGTTGAGATGGCGCGGCAGGACGTCGGCGCCGGCGATGACGGTGATGCGGGCTTCGTGCAGCTGCCCGCGCACCGTGGTCGCGGACGCGCCGGGGCCTTCGAAGCGCACCTCGTTGCGGGCGTCGGTGTTGCTCACGTACACGGCGCCGTTGGACGGGTTGACGACCATGTTGAAGAGCACGGTACCGACGTGCGCGAAGGCGGCGGATTCGGCTGGCGGATCGGCCAGCGCGTCGATGCGGAACACGTCGAGATCCGGCAGAGTGAAGCGCACCGCGTTGCTCCAGTTGCGGCCGACCTCATCCTCCCAGAGACCGCTCGACGGGTTGCGCTTCACGATCAACCCGACTTCCGGGCCCGGGACGCCGGCGCTGTTTGCGTTCGGGGCGGGCAGTCCCCCGGGCACCTGTGCACCGGGCAGCCCGCCGGACACCTGCACGCCGTCGACGCCGCACGGCGCCGCCGCGGCCCCGCCGTTGCACACGGCGCTCTCCATGATCGCCGTGGTCTCGTTGCCGGACTGAAAGACGGCGGCGTACACGCGGTGACCGTCGGCCGAAGCGGCGAGGGCGCGCGGTGTGTCGCCGAACAGCTCGACGATCGTCTCCGGGCTGCCGCCGAGCGCGCTGCCCAGGTTGGTGATGTTGAAGACGTAGACCAGCGCGCGCGGGGTAGCGGGGGTCGTCAGGTTGGCAGGGACAGCCTCTGGCAGGTTCTGTCCTCGGCGCGCGGTGGTGATGAACGCGCGGGTGAAATGACCGTCGGCGTCGGTCGGCCCGGCGAAGACGATGTCGCGCGGCTCGTCCCCAACCAGGAGCGTGCGCACGACGCGCGGGGGTGTGGCGCCGATGTCGACGACGCTCACGCTGTCGGACAGGTGGTTGACGACCCAGACCTCGTCATTGGTGCGCGCGGCGACGGCGACCGGCTCGAGCCCGACGGACACCGAGCCGACGTGCGAGGCGTCCCCGCCGCCGAGGGTGAAGATCTCCAGCCGGGCATCCGGCGTGTTGAGGACCAGGAGCGTGCCCCCATCGGGCGAAATCGCCAGCGGCCGAACCTGCCCGGTCTCGAAGGTGACGAACGCCGCCGCGCCGCGATCCGCCATGAGCGCGCTCGACAGCAGCACCGCTGCGATGATGCCAATCAGGCGCGTGGCCAGCCCGCGCGCATGGGAGTCCGATTGGTGCGCCCGTGTCCCGGCGAGGCGTGCGCGGCCATGTCGGAGATGCGAACGGCGATCGCGCGGCTGGCGGCCATGGGCGCCTCCTCATACGACCAGGCGGCCCTCCCCGCAAGCATCGCTGACGGGCACTCGGCCGCGACGCTGGTTGCGACGGACGACGCTTCCCGCTGCGCTCGTTGCGCTTCCGCGTGCACGCGGTCGAAGCCGGCGATCGCATTGCGACCAGCGCGCGATCCCTGCTAAGGGCCACGCCATGCGGGAGACGCAGTTGTCGCCTGGGGTGCGGGTGCTCGCCGCCTGGTTGGGCGGGCTGGTGC
>JBOHWA010000829.1:0-9796 GCA_050735855.1 Binatia bacterium | reverse complement strand
GGGCGCGGTAGAAGGCCGGCGCCCGCGCCAGCCGCGGCAGCTCGCCGTGCATCGCGACCATGCGTTGCTCGACGCGCAGCACTGATGGCGCGTGGCGCTCGAGCAGCGTCTGCCGCACCCGCTTCATGGTGCGCGCGATCGTCCATGACTCGCGACTGATGCCGCTCGAGCGCCACTGCGGCGTCCGCTCGCGCCGGCCGAGCAACGCGGCGGCCAGCAGCCGCGACAGCTGCACGGGCGAGGCGACGATCGGGCAGCGCTCGACGCGCCCGCGCGTCGCGATGCGGAAGTGCCAGCCCTCGAGGCGGACGTCCACCGTGTGGCGCAACGGGTGCTCGATGCGAAATCCGTCCCACCGTTCGATGTAGCGGTACTGCTCGGGCCGAATCTCGCGCCGCTGCCGCGCGCGCGCCACACGCCGTGCGGATGGGTGAGCGGCGTTGGCCTTGACCATGTGCTGAACCTGATTCGGGCTACCACCGCCGCCGAGGCAAAGTCACGGGCTTTCTCGCACGCGGCGCGTGCCCAGCTTGGGCGACACATCGCCAGGCCGAGCCAGCCACTGAGTTGACCGATGCTCCGCCCTAGCGACGTAACTTCGAGACTCGGCGGCTCGGCCGAGCGGTCGGCAAAAGATCGCGGACGCCGCGCGCGGCACTATGGGGCGACGTCCCTACGCAGTTTCCGTCGTATCGCTGGTTTCGCGTTTGGCGAACGAGCGGTCGGTGCTGGCGGCGAACAGTCGGCTCGCAATCGGGATGATGGTCGCCACGCCGCCGAAGGCGGAGACGGCCTTCAGTGCGAAATCCTGCTGCGTGACGAAGAGCAGCGCCATGCAGCCGGCGAGTACGAGGAGGGCGGGGACGAGCAGGGCGTCGGTTGTACGCGGCCGCAGCTCTCGCTCCCATTCACGGACCGGTTCCGAGGGCGCGACGTGGAGGATGAAACGGCGCCACGCATCGGCGCAGATCCCCACCACGGGGTCGCGGGTGATCAGGCCGCGGTCGAGCAACGAGCGGAGCACGCCCGCTGCCCTGTAGTTGGCATAGCCACCCTTGGCGAGGTGGATGAGCGCGAGTTTCTCAAGATTGGTCAGCGAGCTCCAGATGGCCATTTGCTGGAACTCCGAGGGATGCCAGAGCTCCTGGGCCTTGCGGGCGAGCAGGCCGGCGATCGCAGGGCCCAGGAGCCCGTCGGCGTTCGATGCCGCGGCCAACGGCAGACGGTGGACGACGAACTGGGAGAGTGCCCGCGTCCAGCGACGACGCTCCGGGACGTCCGCACGGCTGCGGCCGAGGTGGCGCAGCGAGGTCTCGGCACTGCAAAATATCGGGATCGACTCCGCGATATCGGTCTGCGACAGAATCAAGATTGCAGTGTCGTCGTCCTGCGCCAGCGCCTCCAACAGGCACAAGCGGAGACGGTTCAGCGCAGCGACGTCGAGGCGGTGATCGAAGTGATCGAGGACGACGACGCCGCCCTTGGGGACGATGCGACCGCTCGCCCAGGCCGGGCCGTTCTCTTGCTCGCATTGGCGAATGTCGAGCACGGACACGCGGGCAAGTGCCGAGACGGATGGAGACGGCCGCAGGAGCAGGAACGTTTGCGGGCCGGCGGGTGGTGAGCCGATGCTCGGTGCGACCGGTGCTCCGCCCCGCGACCACGTATGCGGATCGAGCGCGAACAGCCGTCGCACGATCGCGCGCGCGACGACGTACATTCCGATCGTCAGCAGCGTTGCGAGCAGCAGCAGCAGATTGCGCTCACGCGCCGACAACTTCAACGTTAGGGGACGGGCCGCGAAGCCGAATGTGCTGTCCGGCGACTGGCCCTGGATCAACTTCTGCAAACGGCCGTCGTCCAGGCAGAGGCCGACCACACCGTTGCTGCACCGCTCGTCCCGCCAGCATCCCGGCGGTTTGCTCTGCGCCGAGTCGACCGCCAGCTGAACCCCCAATGCGTCGCTTGGACTGAGACCGACGACCCACTGCATCAGTCCCGCCACGGTGGTTGTCGTCACCTCCAGACTCGACTGGTACCACTCGCGGCTTGTCGCGACGACGGGCGAGTCTGTGCCGCAGCCCTTGGGACATCGATCGGTGTTGCGCCGACACTTGCATTGCTCGAACCACTTCGAGACGGAGCGGTCGGCAAAATGGTGTGTGGGAAAGAACTCGCCCCAATTCCACGGAGTGACCGTTGCTACCGACTGCGCCATCGTCGGGTTCTGCAGTGAATCCCGCGCCTCGTCGACGAACTTGCGGAAGATCTCGACCTGGCCGTACTGCTGCGCGCGTGCGGTCACGGCCGTGTATGAGGCGGCGAGGAAGCACGCGGACGGAACACCGGCGAGTACCAAGAGCACGACCGTCACGAGCAGGGGATAGCTGGTCGCCAGCAGTGCTGGCCGGCGGCGAAGCCACCAACGGCAGAGCCAACCGCCGGGCACGACGGTCAGTGCGGCCGCGAACAGGACTAGCCATTCCCCCATTCCACCGAGGATCCCTTCATCAACCCAGGCGCCGATCCAGAGCCCTAGCGACAGCAAGGTCGCTACGGACCCGAGGACGAACTTAGCCATGCGATTGCGCCGCTGGTCCCATGCGAAACGCACGAGCAGCACGAGCAGCACCGTCACCGGCACAAAGAAGCCGCCGATCGAGGGGAAGTCGCTCGGGTAGGTGAACGCCGCCGCCGAGGCAAAGAGACCGATGGCGGCGATTACGAACACCGTGTGGAGGTAGCGCGCCGCGAGCTCGGGGCGCGGACGCATCCAATGCCGCGACGGCGGGCGAATTCTGTGGAGCAACCAGACCGAGCCGCCGAGGAGAAGGAGGTACAGTGCGAGCTGGGCGACCCAATGCAGCACGACGAGCCCGTGGATCGTCCGCGTCAGCTTGGTGTCGTGCGCGATGACGACCGTCCAATCGTCGAAGCCCTTCATCGGGCGGAGATACAGCTTGACCGACGTGCCCAGGTAGGAGAATTCGCTGTCGACTGATCCGCGGGTGCCGAAGCGGAGCGCTTGTGCGAGGGATCCTACCGAGTCGAGCTCGCCGAGCAAGTTCTCGACTTTGGCGCGTTGAAGATCGGAGTGGAAGAGGACGCCTCCCGTGCGGTCTATGACTGCGTACGAGTATCCGGGCGGCAGGACGGGTGTCATCGACGACAAGAGTGGCCCGCCAATGGTCAGCACGCGACGTTGCTCGCGCGACGCATGCGGATCGGATGGGACGGCGCCGTCCGCCGGAACCGCGATCACAACCGCGGGGCTTCCGGAGAACCGCGACCGCACGACATCGAGGCTGAAGCGAGGGCCGACCGGGTCGCCCCTGCCGGCACAGATCGACAAGAGGTTGTCGGTTTGTACGTCGGTGAAATAGCGTCGATCCGAGAAATTACCGCCCCGCAGATACGGGCGCAGCTGGATCACGCGGCTGCCGCTCTTGGCTGAGAAGTCCCAGTAGCGCTCGATCTGCCCGGATCTCCCGACCAGCGAGACGGCAAACGGGTTCGGTAGCCGATCGGCTTCGAACTCGACCAGGTGCGTGCCGTTGTTGTTGCCCGCCGGGAGGAGGGCGCGTTGGGCCCATTGGACGCGGTTTCCGGCGTCACACACCTGCCGGCGCAGTTCCGCCTCTACGCTGTGGGCGAGAGCCGCGGCAATCTTCTCGTTGTTGCGGCGTAGTGCCCGGTACAGCAGCGCATCGGTGAGCATGAAGGCGACGAGCGCGGTCGCCACGAACGCGCCGCCGGCAATCAAACGCGCACTCCACAGCGTCACGCGTTCCTGTGGAGCAATCCAGAAGAGTCGTGCCACGGGGCTGAGGAACAGCGAAAGGAGGGCGACGAGGAGGATGGCGGTGGCGATCCAAGGGGGCAGCACTCGTGACTCGTCGACGAACGACGCCTCGCTGGCGACGCCGATGAGGACCAGATCGGCGACCAGCGCTCCGCCCGCAGCATGATGTATCACATGCCCGGCCTTGGTTCTTTTGACGAAGACGTCGTACATGTCTCCGACTGCGGATATCGGGCGCGGATCTCCGCTGAGCCAATCCCACGCTGAGACGACCGGTGTCGGCTTGGGCTCTGTCAGCGCTGCGTGGCCCATTGCGGGCGCTGTCCCGTCGGAGCCGGCACGATGCAGCAGCTCGCGCAGATCGCCTATCGGAAGCGCGCTCGCATCGGAACGGTAGAGCAGGATCTGGTCGCCGTCCGAGAGTAGGACCGATTCGAAGGCCTTTTGTCGCGAAGTCAGCGCGATGCTGTCCGCGAGATCGACCTGGATCCACAACGGGCGATGCGGTGTCTTGTCGCTGTGTCGGTGGAGGGCAACGAGCAGCCGCAACTCCGCCGGCTCACCTTCCAGGAAGATCGCCATCCCGGGCTCTTCCTCCAGGTCAGTGTGCGGCTTTGTGGAGTTCCCGCGCGCCAGGTCGTAGGTCTGCGCCTGTCGCCCGGAGGGCTGTGTCAGACGCGCGCCAGGTATTTCGGGGATGCGTTCCTCGACGCAGCGACGGAAGCCCTGCAGCGGTTTGGGATGGCAGGCGAGCAGCGTTTGCGAGAGCACTTCGACGACGCCGTCGATGCGAAAGTGGAGCTGGCGCACCCCGCTGGCTAGAATGCGGTGATCGCGCCGCGCGACCTCAGCCCTGGTGCTCTGGAGATACGTCCAGAAGAACAACCCCCCGATCGCCGCGGCGCATACCAACACCACACCGAGCGCCGTCGTCGCTCGACCGGATCCGAGAGTTGACCGAAATCGTTTGCTTAGCATCGTCAGCGCTCGTGCCCTCGGGGGAATACACGGCAGTCGTAGTCGCGCTGCGTACGCACTGGCAATTCGGGAAATTCCCGCATGGGAGATTCCCTTAAGGGTTATCCAGCATGGCGTGGATCCAGCCGCTGGGTCGGCTGCGCAATCGGCGCCCGGGGCCGCCCGGGTCGGTGTTCGGAAGGGGACGCTCGGGTGGCGCGCGGGTGGCGCGTTGGGAACGCTGTGTTGCGCTCGCCGCTGGTTGAGCGCGCACGGACACCGGTGATGGCCGCCCGCCTCGATTCAGGATTGCGTGCTTCCTCCCGAGCGCCGGCGCGCCCTCACCCGCCCGCCGGCGCGACCTCGACCGGGATGCCGTTGACCACGGCGGTGTTGGACGGCACGTCGAGCAGGTCGCCGGGGGCGAGGATGTTGTTGTTCGCGCCGGCATGTTGCACGGCGATGCGCAGGCGGACCCCGTCGCGATCGTGCCCCCAGCCGTGCGGCAGGCAGACGACGCCGGGCATCATCTCGTCGCTCACCTCGACCGGCACGACGATGCTGCCGGCGCGCGAGCTGACGCGCGCCGCGCCGCCGTCGCGCACGCCGGCGTGCGCGGCGTCGTCGGGATGGATCAGCAGCGTGCAGCGCTCGCGGCCGCGCATCAGCGTCGCGGCGTTGTGGCACCAGGAGTTGTTCGAGCGCAGATGGCGGCGGCTGACCAGCGTCAGGCCGGCGTCGCGCCGTGCCAGGCGGAGGCGCAGCCGCGTCACGTCGTCGGTGATGAATGGCGGCGCCAGCTCGAGCTTGCCCGACGGGGTCTGCAATATCGCCGCGAGGCGCGGCTCGAGCGCTCCCATGTCGAGGCCGTGCGGATGGTCCTGCAGGCGCGCCAGCGTCAGGCCATCGGGCGCGGCGCCGTAGGCATCGCCGTGCGGACCGACGCGCAGGGCGAAGTCGAGCAGCCGCTCGGGCCCGCGCCCCGGGGTCTGCGCGACGATCTCGCCCGGGTCGCGTCCGGCGATGCGCGAGCCCGGTTGCGCCGCCGCGACGCTGGCCAGGCCGAAGAAGAAAAAGTCGTCGAGCCGGGCGACGTCGATATCGGCCAGCCGCGCGCCGCTGGCCAGGCCGGCCAGCACCAACAGCGTCTCCCACTCCGGGCGGGCGCCGGGCGCGGGGGCGAAGACGGCGGGCGAGTAGCGGGCGGCATTGCGCACCGCCCACAGCCAGATCAGCTCGTCGGCGTGCGGCTGCTCGAGCGGGGAGAGGCCGGGGAGGATGACGTGCGCGTGGCGCGTCGTCTCGTTGAGAAAGTTGTCGACGCTGATCATGCACTCCAGCGCCGGCAGCGCGGCATCGAGACGCGCGGCGTCGGGGCTGCTGACGACGGGATTGCCGGCGATGGTGATCAGCGCCTTGATCTGGCCCGCCCCCGGCGTGGCGATCTCCTCGGCGAGACAGGCGAGCGGATACTGGCCGAGCACCTCCGGCGCGCCGCGCACGCGGCTGCGCCAGCGGTGCATGACGAAGCCGTCGGCCTGATCGGGCGGGCGCAGCGCGGTGATCGGCCAGGCGACCGGGTCGGCGAACATCGAGCCGCCGGGGCGGTCGAGGTTGCCGGTGAGGACGTTGAGCACCTCGACCAGCCACGAGGCGAGCGTGCCAAACTCCTGCGTACAGGTGCCGATGCGGCCGTAGACCGCCGCGGTGGGCGCCGCGGCCAGACAGCGCGCCAGCCGGCGGATGGTGTCGGCGGGGACGGCGCAGGTCTCCGCTACCGCCTCGGGTGGGAAGTCACGGCACAGCGCGCGCACCTGCTCGACGCCCGCGACGGTGTCGCGCAGGTGGCCGAGATCGACGAGATCCTCCGTCACCAGCACCTGCACCATGGCCAACAACAGGGCCGCGTCGGTGCCCGGGCGGATGGGGATCCACTCGTCGGCGTGGGCGGCGGTGGCGGTGCGGCGCGGGTCGACCAGCACCACGCGGCCGCCGCGGGCGCGGATCGCGTCCAGCCGGCCGAGCACGTCGGGTGCGGCCAGCAGACTGCCCTGCGACGCCGACGGGTTGGCGCCGAGCATCAGCAGGAAGTCGGTGCGGTCGAGGTCGGGGACCGGGATCGCCCACATGCCGCCGTAGAGCAGTGCGCCGACGAGGTTCTTCGGCCACTGGTCGACGGTGCCGGCGGAGTACAGCTCGCGCAGGCCGGACAGGCCGATGAACGCCGGGACATAGCGCTGCAGCGAGAAGTTGTGCACCGTCGGGTTGCCGATGTAGGTCGCCAGCCCGCTCTGCCCGTGGCGCTCGAGCACTGGACGGAGGCGACGCTCGACCTCGGCGAAGGCCTCGTCCCAGCTCACCTCGCGCCAGGTCGACCCCTCGCGCACCATCGGTGTGCGCAGGCGGTCGGGGTCGTCGTGCAGCTCGTCCAGTACCGCACCTTTCGGGCAGATGAAGCCGTGGCTCCAGACGTCCTCGCGGTCAGGCCGAATCGCCGTGACGCGCGCGCCGCGCACGTGAATCTCGAGCCCGCACATCGCCTCGCACAGGGGACAGGTGCGGTAGTGCACCTGCGCGCTCGCATCGCTCGCCATGCCGGCTCGCTCTCACGCCGCGGGGCCGGGAGTCAACCAGCCGCACCAGCCGCACCAGCAGCCGCACCCTTCGACAAGCTCAGGGCGAACGGGAGGGAATGACCTCCTCCATCCAGCTCAGGGCGGACGGAACGGGAATGGCTTCCTTCTATCTATCAAGCGCGGGGCGAACCTGGTTCCGTTCGCCCTGAGCTTGTCGGAGGGCGGCCCTCAGAAGCGTTCGATGTCGAGGCTGGCGCGGTCGTCGCCGGTGTCGGCGGTCTTCTCGAAGTTGTCCCAGCGCGAGTCGCTGGTCGAGGCGATGCCGCGCACCTTGAGCTCGAAGTCGCTCGGGTTGCTGCAGTGCAGCAGCGCTTCGTTGTACGAGATCAGGCCGGTGCGGAAGAGCGACATCAGCGACTGATCGAAGGTCTGCATGCCGTACGACGTGTTGCCCTGGGCGATGACGTCGTGCAGGTCGCGCGTCTTCTCCTTGTCGGCGATGTGCTCGCGCACGCGCGCGCTGGCGACCAGCACCTCGACGGCGGGCACCATGCCGAGGCCGTCGGCGCGCGGGATGAGGCGCTGGCTGACGATGCCGCGCAGGACGCTGGCGAGGATCAGCCGCACCTGGTCGCGCTGGTGCTCGGGGAACACGCTGATGACGCGGGTGATGGTCTCCTGCGCGTCGAGGGTGTGCAACGTGCTCATCACCAGGTGGCCGGTCTCGGCGGCGAGGATGGCGGTCTCGATCGTCTCCAGGTCGCGCATTTCGCCGACCAGGATGACGTCGGGGTTCTGGCGCAGAGCGGACTTGAGCGCCGAGGGGAAGCTGGTGGCGTCGTAGCCGATCTCGCGCTGGTTGACGAAGCTCAGCCGGTCGGGATGCTCGTACTCGATCGGATCCTCGACCGTGATGATGTGCGCCTGGCGGGTGCGGTTGATGTAGTCGACCAGCGCCGCCAACGTCGTGCTCTTGCCGCTGCCGGTGGTGCCGGTGACCAGGATCAGGCCGCGGCGCTCGGTGGCGAGGCGCTCGACCGACGGCGGCAGGTTGAGCTCGGCGACGTTGCGCAGCTTGGTCGCGATGACGCGGATGACCAGGCTCAGAAAGCCGCGCTGGCGAAAGACGTTGACGCGGAAGCGCCCGAGGTCGGGATGCGAGTAGGCCAGGTCGACTTGCAGGTCCTCGGCCAGCCGCGCCCGCCGCTGGTCGTCGAGCACGCCGTCGACGATGCGCTGCAGATCCGCGGCCGTGAGCGGCGCGGCGCCTTCGAGCGGCAGGAAGTCGGCCCGCACCCGGAACGCCGGCGGGACGCCGACCTTCAAGAGGACGTCGGATGCTTCGTTGCGGATCGCCTCCGCCAGAATGTCGTTCAGCTCCATCCCCAACGCTCCTCTCCACGCCGCACCCAGCCTCCGGGCCGCGCGCGGCGCGTCGGGTCGGGCGCGGTCAGGTGGATTTGCCGGCTTTCTTTACCTCGGGCGCGGCGTCGCCGTTGGCGGCCGCCGCGGGGCTCGCCGCCCCGCCGCCCAGTCCGAGCTGGGCCCGGATCTGCTTGTCGATCTGGTCGGCGATCTCCGGATGGTCGTGCAGAAACTCCTTCGAGTTCTCCCGCCCCTGGCCGATCCGCTCGCCGCCGTACGAATACCACGCACCACTCTTCTCGACGATTCCACGTTCCGTGCCAATGTCGATGAGCTCGCCTTCTCGGGAGATGCCGACCCCATAGAGGATGTCGAACTCCGCCTCTTTGAACGGGGGCGCCACTTTATTCTTCACTACCTTGACCCGGGTACGGCTGCCGACGACGGTTTCCTGCTGCTTGATCGCGCCGATGCGACGGATATCGAGCCGCACCGAGGCGTAGAACTTGAGGGCGTTGCCGCCGGTGGTGGTCTCCGGGTTGCCGAACATGACGCCGATCTTCATGCGGATCTGGTTGATGAAGATCATGATCGTGTTCGAGCGCGAGATGGTGCCGGTGAGCTTGCGCAGCGCCTGCGACATCAGGCGCGCCTGCAGGCCCATCTGGGGCTCGCCCATCTCGCCTTCGATCTCGGCGCGCGGCACCAGGGCGGCCACCGAGTCGACCACCAGGACGTCGATCGCGCCGCTGCGCACCAGCGTCTCGGCAATCTCCAGCGCCTGCTCGCCGTTGTCGGGTTGGGCGATCAGCAGATCCTCGGTGCTCACCCCGAGCTTGCGGGCGTAGCCGACATCGAGCGCGTGCTCGGCGTCGACGAAGGCGCAGACGCCGCCGGTCTTCTGCGCGCAGGCGACGATCTGCAGCGCCAGCGTCGTCTTGCCCGACGATTCCGGTCCGTAGATCTCGACCACGCGGCCGCGCGGGATGCCGCCGACGCCGAGTGCGAGATCGAGCCCGAGCGAGCCGGTGGACACCACCGCGACGTCGGGCACCGCGGCGTCGTCGCCGAGCTTCATGATCGAGCCCTTGCCGAA
>JBOHWA010000828.1:0-7536 GCA_050735855.1 Binatia bacterium | reverse complement strand
CGGCGCCGAGGGACCGGCGCCCTCCAGGGCGGTGCCCCCGTTGACGGCTTGACTGCCCACGAGACCCAGCGTTACGGTCCGGGCCGGTGGCGGTGGGAGTGAGGTAGGAACGATGGAGACGAGTGGTCCCTCCGACCCGGCGCAGCGCGACCGCCCGGCCATCTCGGTCGCGTTTCCGGTGTGGGACGAGCAGGAGATCCTGCCGGCCCTGTACGCGCAGGTCAGCGCGGCGCTGCAGCAGACCGGCGTCACCTACGAGTTGGTGTTCGTCGACAACGGCAGCACCGACGACTCCCTGCGCATCATCAAGGATCTGGCGCGCCGCGATACCGCGGTGCAGTTCGTTTCGCTGTCGCGCAACTTCGGGCACCAGGGCGGCCTGCTGGCCGGCCTGCACCACAGCCGCGGCGAGGCGGTGATCACCATGGACGCCGACCTGCAACATCCGCCGGCGCTGCTGCCGCGCATGATCGCGCTGTGGCAGCAGGGCTACGAGGTCGTCTACACGACCAAGCGCAACTACCAGATGTCGCCCTGGCGCACGCTGCAGGTGCGCGCCTTCTACTGGCTGATCTCAAAGCTCTCGGCCCTCGAGCTGTCGTTCGGCCAGTCCGACTTCCGCCTGCTCGACCGCAAGGTCGCCGACCAGATCATCGCCCTGCCCGAGTATCGCAAGTTCCTGCGCGGCCTCGTCCAGTGGGTCGGGTTCCGCCAGACCAGCCTCGAGTACGAGGTGGTCGAGCGCCACGCCGGCACCTCGAAGTTCTCCTTCATGTCGCTGCTCTCCTTCGCCGTCGACGGCATCCTCGCCTTCTCCTTCGTGCCGCTGCGCTGGTCGCTGTTCGCCGGCGCCTTCGTCGCCCTGCTGTGCCTGCTCTACGGCGTCTACACGGTCGCCGTCGGCGTGCTGAACCTGCTCGGGGCCGGCTACGCGCTGCCGCCCGGCTGGGCGACGCTGTTCGCCAGCGCGCTGTTCCTGTCCAGTATCCAGCTGCTCGCCATCGGGCTGTTGAGCGAGTACGTCGGCCGCATCTTCGAGGAGTCGAAGCGGCGTCCGCCGTTCATCGTGCGCGAGGCGTCGAGCCGCCATGGATGACGTCAAGGCGCTGATCCTGTGCGGCGGCAAGGGCACCCGCCTGCGCCCGCTGACCGAGTCCATGCCCAAGGCGCTGGTGCCGCTGGCCGGCAAACCGTGCCTCGAGCACATCTTCGAGTCGCACCGGCGGCGCGGCCAGCGGCGCTTCATCCTCTGCGTCGGCTACCGCGGCGACATGATCGTCGACTTCGTCCGCCGCGCCGGGCTGCAGTCGATGGTCGAGATCTCCGACGCCGGCGAGAACGCCAGCATGCTGCAGCGCCTGCACCACGCGCGCGGATTGATGGGCGAGCGCGTCTCGGTTACCTATGGCGACACTTTGATCGACGTCGACTTCGCCCGCATGCTGGCCGAGCACCTCGAGAGCGGCGCGGCCATCACCCTGACCACGGCCGAGGTGCGCAGCCCCTTCGGGCTGCTGACCATCGACGGCGCGGGCTTCGTCTCGTCCTACCGCGAGAAGCCGGTGCATCCGTTCTACGTCGGCCACATGATTCTCGAGCGCACAGTATTGGACGCGGCCGGCGAGGATCTGCTCGGTCAGCCCGACGGCGGCGGCCTGGTGCAGCTCTTCCAGCGCCTGGTGGGGGAGGGGCGCGTCAAGGCGTTCCCGTATCGCGGCCCACAGGTGACCTTCAACACGCAGCGCGACCTCGAGCACGCCGAGCGCGAGCTCGGGTTGTTTTTCACGCAGACGGACGGCGGTGAGGAATGAACTGGGCGAAGAAGAAGGTCCTGGTGACCGGCGGCTCGGGCTTCATCGGCTCCCATCTCGTGCGGCGCCTGGTCGACCTCGGCGCCGACGTCTCGGTCACGGTCAAATACAACTCGGTGATCGACAATGTCCGCCTGGTCAAGCTCTGGGATCAGCTCACCACGGTGGAAGCCGATCTGCGCAATTTCAGCTCCCTGGCCGTGCTCCAGCAGCTGCGCCCGCAGGTGATCTTCCACCTGGCGGCGTACAACCACGTCGGCGACAGCTTCGCGCAGTTCGCCGAGGCGATCAGCTCGAACGCCGAGGCGACCACCAACCTGCTCGAGGCGTACGAAGGCTACGAGCGCTTCGTCTACACCAGCACGTCGGAGGTCTACGGCTTCCAGGAGATCGTGCCGTTCCGCGAGGACTCGACCCCGTTTCCGCTCTCCCCCTACGCGGTCGGCAAGTACAGCGGCGAGCTGTACGCGCGCCTGAAGCACCGCTCGCAAGGCCGGCCGGTGGCGGTGATCCGTCCGTTCAACGCCTACGGCCCCTATCAGAGCGCCCGCGCCATCATCCCCGAGCTCATCCTGCGCTGCCTCACCGGGCAGGAGGTGGCGACCACCCTCGGCGAGCAGACGCGCGACTTCAACTTCGTCGCGAACCTGGTCGACGGCTTTCTCGCCGTCGCCTCGCACGACGCGGCGATCGGCGAGGTGTGGAACGTCGGCGGCGGGGTCGAGACGCCGATCCGCACGCTGGTGGAAACGATCCATCGCCTGACCGGCGAGAAGTCGGTGCTGAAGATCGGCGCCCTGCCCTACCGGCCGGGGGAAATCTGGCGCATGCACGCCGACAGCACGCGGGCGCGGGAGACCCTCGGCTGGGTGCCGAAGGTCGACCTGACGCAGGGGCTGGAGATCACCGTCGAGTGGTTCCGCCGCTACCTGGCCGAGTTCGGCGATCCGCGCTCGCCGCTCGCGGGGCTGGCCATCTAGCCTCAATGGTCCGGACAAAGATCAACGCGAAGGCGCGAAGACGCGAAGTTCAGAGCAGCGTGAAATCCCGTTGCGGATGAAGGTGAGCGCTCGCGTGTGCACGAGACGTTGCCCGTCCCACTTCGCGTCTTCGCGTCTTCGCGTTGATCAGTCTCGGTTTGTTCAGCGCTAACATGCGCGTTCTCGTCACCGGAGCGCGGGGCTTCATCGGGCGGCGCCTGGTGCCGCGGCTGCGCGATGCCGGCGGTGAGGTGATCGAGTACGCCGGCGACGTGCGCGCGGCGATCCGCTGCGAGACGGCCGTCGACGTGGTCGTCCACCTCGCCGGGGCGCTGCGCGGCGACGCGTTCCGGGATGATCCCGCACGAGCGTTCGAGACCAACGTCGTCGGCACCGCGAACGTGCTGCGCCTGTGCGAGACGCTCGGGGCGCGCTGCGTGCTGGCCTCGACCAGCGCCGTCTATCCGAGCAGCGACACGCCGCTCGCCGAGACCGTCGCCGCCGCACCGCGCTCCCCCTACGGCACCAGCAAGTGGCTTGCTGAGCGCCTCTGCGAGCAATGGGCGGGCGACGGCGACCGCGCGGCCGTGGTCCTGCGGTTGTTCAACGTCTATGGCCCCGGTCAGGATGCCTCGTTCATCGCCGCGCACGTCGCCGAGTGCCTGCGCCGCGGCCGCGCCGTCGACCTGCAGACCCCGCAGGCGGTGCGCGACTTCGTTCACGTCGACGATGTCGCCGCCGCCTTCCGGCGCGCGGCCGAGAGTCGCGAGACCGGCCTGCGCGTCTACAACGTCGGGACGGGCGTCGGCTTCCGCATCATCGACTTCGTCGCACTGGCCGCCGCCGCCACCGGTCTGCCGGCCCAGGTCACAGCGCCACCGGCTTCGTCAGAACCCGACACCGTCGTCGCATCCATCGCGGCCATCCAGGCGGCCCTGGGGTGGACCGCCCGCATCGATCTGCGCGAAGGCCTGAGGGACATGATTCGTGACCCAGTGACCGGTGACCAGTAGGAGCGGAATTGTCGTCACTGGTCACCGGTCACTGGGCTGCCTGAGAACTCGGAAGGACCAACAACCGATTACGCGGATCAAACGGATTTCTGAGCCCTACTGCGTGAGATCCGTTGAATCCGCGTCATCCGTTGTTGCCTTCTGCTTGCTTGGGCAAAGCCCGGTCACTGGTTACGCCTCTCCGACGTGGACTCGCCCGCGCGCGCCTGGTAACCGGAACCGCATCCGTGCCGACGCCGCCGCTCACCGCTACCGCCACCCCTCTTCGCCCTCAACGCCGCTGGCCCGGCATTGTGCTGGTCACCATCGGGGGGCTCGGCGCCTATACGCTGATCGCGCTGATCGGCAACGCGCAGGACGCCCGTGAAGAGCGCATCCTGGGCGTCTTCTCGGCGCTCTTCCTGTGGATCCGCGATCAGGGGGCGGAATCGAATCGCTGGCTGGTCGAGCACCGCATCAACGTCGGCATCGGCGCCAGCCTCGCGCTGGCGCTGATCGCGCTGGCGGCGCTCTGGCAGCGCGGCCGAGCGGCGCTGCCGGTCGGCCTGCTGGCGCTCAGCCTCAGCCTGGCCGGCTGGGCGCAGATCGTCATCCAGGGCCCGACCCCCGAGCTGGGCCTGTGGCTCTTCCTGGCCGCGGCGGCCGGCGCGGTGGGGCTCGGCATCTGGGTGCCGCTGGCCAGTCTGGCGGCCGTGCCCCCATTCCCGCCGCCGTCCGATCCCGCCGCCCGCGCGGCCGCCGACAGCCGCCGGCTGGCGTGGGGCTGGGAATGTGCACTGGTCTTCGCGCTGGTCATCGCCGGGCTGCTCTCGCGCACCTGGGCGCTCACCGAGCTCTACGACTTCTTGGATCTCGAGACCGTCGACTGGATGGTATCGGGCCGCACCTGGCAGGGTTTCAAGAGCCACCTCGACTTCGGCTTCGTGCAGAACAACGGCGGCGCCATCCAACTGCTGCCGACGCAGATCGTCTTCCGGCTCTTCGGCACCTCGATCTTCACCCTGCGCATGACCTCGGTGCTGTGGGGCGTCGCCGGCGTGCCGCTCATGTACTGGCTCGGCCGCCGCCTGGCGGGCGTAACCGCCGGCGTCATCGCCGCGGTGTTCTTCATCACCGCCCCCGAGCAGCTCTTCTGGGCCCGCAACGAGAACGCCTACTTCGCCCCGATCGCCATCTGTGCGCTGGTCACCGCGCACATGACCGTGTGGCTGGTGCAGCGCTTCTCGCCCTGGGCGCTGCTGTGGACCGCGCTGTGGATGCCGTGGTGCCGCTGGTTCTACTCCGCCTCGATGGTCGCCTTCCTCATCCCCATCGCCGCCAGCCTGCACGCGCTGATCTTCGCCCGCGGCCTGTGGCGCAAGGTGTGGTACGTGATCCCCGGCCTGGCGCTCGGCGTGGTCTTCTGGATCTTCAGCCTGAGCGTCATGAAGACGGCGCTGCACAACGGCGAGTGGCACTTCGTCCATCCCGCCGCCATCTACGGCGCCTCGGCCTGGCGCAAGCAGGGCGAGTTCGCCACCGCCACGCCGCTCCAGCTGGTCGGCCTGCAGGCTGTCTCGATGAGCCAGAACCTGGCGGAGGTGGCGCGCAACATGAGCTACCACACGCCCAACTTCTCGCACTGGTGCCAGCGCGCCCAGGGCGCCGAGCGGCGCACGATCATGAACGTCGGCCTGGCGCTGCTGGTCTGGCTCGCCCTCGGCTATCTGGTCGGGCAGGTGTACGATCGGCGCGCCTTCCTGCTCGTCGCCTGGTGGGGGATCGCCGTGCTGCCGGCGATTCTCAGCCAGGAGCCCGCCGATCGCCGCATGGCGATGATGTTCCCCGCTTCGCACGCCCTGGCCGGGACCTTCGTCGCCGCAGTGCTCTACATGGTGCGCGAGCGCGGCGGCCGGGTCGCCGACCTGCTCGCCCGCGGCGTCGCCGCGCTCGGCCTTGCGGTCATCGCGGTGACCAACCTGTCGTCGTACCTCGGTCTGCCCATCAATCCGATGATGTACGGCGACTACCCGCGCGTCACCCGGCCGCTGTTCGAGGAGAGCGACGCCATCTTCACCAATGTGCCCGGACCGTTCCGCAGCTTGAGCCTGCTCGGCAACCTGGATCACTTCCTGGTCGATCCGATCTGCGTGCAGGCGGTCGAGGCGGACGACTGGCTCGCGGCCGCGCTGCAGCCACAGTGCCGCTTCGACGACGTCATCTACGCCCAGACCCTGCCCGACGCGGCGGTCGACGAATTGCGCCGCACCTACCACCCGCAGCGCATCAGCTATCTGCTGGTCGACGATCCGGTCCATCAGCCGGCGATCGACCTGCTGCGCGCCCTGCACCCGCACGCGCCGACGACCAGCCACACCAGCCCGCGCACCGAGCACAAGCTGGTGCAGATGACCGTCGACGCGCAGGAGATCGCCGACCTGCGCCGGCCGACGCTGCGCGCCGCCGCCGGCGCCGCCGTCCCCGAGGACATCCTGGCCGGCGTCGCCCTGCGGCGCGAAGCGGCGCCCGAGATCGGCGGCGGGCTGGCGATCGACGGCGGGGTGCTGATCGCCCGCGAAGGCTGGTACCGCTGGTCGCTGGCACCGCCCTGCCGCGGAGCGTCACTGTCGATCGACGGCCGGCCGGTGCTGGGCGACGACCGCGCCCGGCCGCTGCTGCGCGGGGCGCATCCGTTCGTGCTGACCATCCCCGATCCCGCCGCCTGCCAGCTGCCGCTGCGCCTCGTCGCCGCGTCGGCCTCCGATCCGACCCCACAGCCGCTCCCGGCCGAGCGCTTCATCGCCAGTGCCATAGCGGCGCGCGACGAGGTGCGCGCCGACGCCGCCGAGACCTACGGCGGCTTCGCCGCGCCGCAGCCGGCCGTCCAACTGCGCGGCGCCCGGCCGATCGACTTCGGGGTCGACGGGCAGGGCAACATCGCCATGCTCGTGCTGGAGAACAGCGAATGGAGCGTGCGCCGCTTCGCGCCCGACGGCACGCCGCTCAACCAGTGGCCCATCGCCGTGCCGCCCACCTTGAATCTCAACAGCCTCGCCGTCGCCGCCGACGGCACCGTCGCCGTGCCGGTGCAGCGCACCGTGCATCTGTTCGATCCCAAGGGCCGCGAGTTCGCCGCCTGGGAGCACCCCTGGCTGGTGTGGGAATCGGAGCTCGCCTTCTGGGGCCCCGATCTGTTGATCGCCAACATCCACCACCGCGACGCGCTGGCGGTCTTCAACCGCCAAGGCGAGCTGGTCAAGGAGTTCCTCACCTTCGATGGCGGGCCGGGTCGCTTCTACCAGCCGACGACCGTCTCGATCAGCGAGCGGGGCGAGATGCTGGTCGGACAGCTCGACCGCAAGGCGCTGCGCTTCAGGCTCAGCGGCGACACCTTCGAGCCGCAGTTCCTCTCCAGCTTCGGCGTCGACGGCATCACCATGGGCGCCGCCGCCGATGGGGACCGCATCCTGGCAGCCACCGAAGCCGACCTGCGCGCCTACCGCCCCGACGGCCGCCGCCTGATGGCCGACGAACCGGGCCGCGATTTGTCGAACCTGCCGCTGCGACGCTTCATCCGCGTGCAGCGCGCCGGCGACATCCTGTACGCGCTCGACCCCGACCGCGGCACGCTCTGGCGTTTGACCGAATGAGGGTCTGGTAGCGCGGGCCTCCGTGCCGGTCTGGGCTTCGTCCGCGAAGCCCAGCAGGGATCGAGCGCCGCGCACACAGGAATCAACAAGGCTGGGCCTAGGG
>JBOHWA010000827.1:0-3457 GCA_050735855.1 Binatia bacterium | reverse complement strand
CGCCAGTCCAGCCCGGCGCGGGCGAAGGCGAGCTCGGCGAACTCGCGCACGCTGTGGGTTTCGCCGGTGGCGATGACGTAGTCGTCCGGCGCCGGCTGCTGCAGCATCAGCCACATGGCTTCGACGTAGTCGCCGGCGTAGCCCCAGTCGCGCTCCGCCTCGAGGTTGCCGAGGGTCAGCTCGCGCGCCAGGCCGTGTTTGACGCGCGCCACCCCGTCGCTGATCTTGCGGGTGACGAACTCGCGGCCGCGGCGCGGCGACTCGTGGTTGAACAGGATGCCCGAGCAGGCGAACAGGCCGTAGCTCTCGCGGTAGTTGAGCGTGATGTAGTGCCCGTAGGCCTTGGCGACGCCGTACGGGCTGCGTGGATGGAACGGCGTCGTCTCGCGCTGCGGCACCTCGCGCACCTGGCCGAACATCTCGCTCGACGAGGCCTGGTAGAAGCGGATGCGCGGATTGACCAGGCGGATGGCCTCGAGCACGCGGGTGACGCCGACGGCGTCGAACTCGGCGGTCAGCACCGGCTGCTGCCAGGACGCCGGCACGAACGACATCGCCGCCAGGTTGTACACCTCGTCAGGCCGGCTGGCCTCGATGGCGCCGATCAGCGAGAGCTGGTCGAGCAGGTCGGCCTGCGCCAGCGTGATGCGCTCGCGCAGGTGCTCGATGCGCTCGAGATTCTCGGTGCTGGCGCGGCGCACCACCCCGGTCACCTCGTAGCCCCTGGCCAACAGCAACTCGGCCAGATAGGAGCCATCCTGTCCGGTGATTCCGGTGATCAGCGCGCGCGGCATGCGGTAGGTTCTCGAGTCCTCAAAAGTGGTTTTTGCCAACTGCGAAGGCACTTCCCACACGGAACTCGGGCGCTTGTCAAGTCAGCTCTACCGCGGTGCAGTTACACTCGGCGTGGCGTCGGGTAGGGGCTGGCGCACCGAACCAAATCGGAGGTAGAGCGCGGGGACGACCAGCATGTTGAGCGCTGTCGACGACAGCAGCCCACACAGGATGACGATCGCCATTGGCGCCTGAATCTCGCTGCCGGGTTCACCGACCGCCAGCGCGAGTGGAATGAGGCCGAGCCCGGCGGCGAGCGCCGTCATCAGGATCGGCGACAACCGCTCTATCGCGCCCTGCCGGACGACCGCCGCTGCGTCGCCAGGATGGGACTGTCCGATCAGGTAGTGGATGTGCGCGATCATCATCAGGCCGTTGCGGGTGGCGATGCCGAACAGCGTGATGAAGCCGATGATCGACGCGACCGACAGCACCCCGCCCGATAGAAAGACGCCGATCACGCCGCCGATGAGCGCCAGGGGGAGGTTGGCCATCACCAGCACCGCGTCGCGCGTCGAGTCGAGAGCGACGTACAGCAGGGTGAAGATGCCAACGACGACTGCCACGCCAAGCAGCAGCAGCATGCGCGTCGCCTGCTCGGCGCTTTCGAACTGGCCACCGTATTCGATCCGGTAACCGGCCGGGAGGGCAACGGCGGACTCAATCTGCGCCCGGATCTCCTCGACGACGCTGTGCAGGTCGCGGCCCGAGACGTTACACGTGACGGCGATGGTACGTTGGACGTTCTCCCGGCTGACCGTGTTGGGGCTGAGATCCTTGCGCACGTCCGCCAGACTGTGCAGGGGGATCTGCGCGCCCGACGGCGTCGCGATCAGCGTAGCGCGCAGCGTGTCGAGGTCGGCCGCGGCGCTCGAGTCATAGCGGACCACCAGATCGAAGGCTGTCTGCCCTTCCAGCACCCGAGAGACCGTCTGGCCGCGAAAGGCGGTCTCGATCGCCTCGCTGATGTCCCGGACTCGTAGGCCATGGCGCGCGATGGCGCTGCGGTCGAACCGGATCGCGAGCTGGGGGATGTCCATCTGCTGCTCGACCGAGAGATCGACCACGCCGCCGACATCGGCCATCACGCGCTTTACCTGTTCCGCGACCCGCCGCAGTTCGCGCAGGTCGTCGCCAAAGATCTTCACGGCGATGTTGGCCCTCGTGCCCGACAGCATGTGATCGATGCGATGTGAGATCGGCTGGCCGATGCTGATGTTCATGCCAGGCACGAGGGACAGATCGCGCCGCAGGGCGGTGAGGAACTCGTCCTTGCTGCGCTCCCGCATCCTCAGGCCGACGTCGATTTCGGCGGCGTTGACGTCCTGCGCGTGCTCATCGAGTTCGGCGCGGCCGGTGCGGCGCGCGGTACCCATCACCTCGGGTTGCTGCAACAGGATCTGTTCGACCATGCGCCCGAGCCGGTCGGACTCTTCGAGCGAGGTGCCGGCAAGGGTGACAGCGCTGACGACCAACGTGCCCTCGTTGAACGCCGGCAGAAAGGACTGCCCGGCCTGTCGCAGCGCGATCAACGCCAGCACGAGCAGCAACGCGGACACTCCCGCGGCGAGCCCCCAGTGCGGCAGGATGGCGGCCAGCAGCGGCTCGTAGGCGCGCTTCAGCCAGCGGACGAGGGCGCCCTCGCGGTTGTCGCGTACCGCCTTCGCGGCCGGCAGGAGCAGCGAGCAGAGCACCGGCGTCACCGTCAGTGCGACGATGAGCGAGGCGGAGAGCGACACGATGTAGGCCAGGCCGAGCGGCCGCAGGAGGCGCCCCTCGACTCCTGAGAGGACGAAGAGCGGCAGGAACACCAGGATGATGATCAGCGTGGCGAACACGATGGAGCTGCGGATCTCCTTGCTAGCGTCGAACACCACCGCCAACGCGACGCGTCGCCGATCCGGCGGCAGGTGCGTGTTCTCACGCAAACGGCGTACGACGTTCTCCACGTCGATGATGGCGTCGTCGACCAGTGCCCCGACTGCGATCGCCATGCCACCCAAAGTCATGGTGTTGATCGTCGCGCCGAGGAGTTGGAGGACGACGATCGCGCTGACCAGCGAGAGCGGAATCGCGAGGATGGTGATCGCCGTGGCGCGCAGGCTGACGAGAAACAGCAGCACCACCGCTACGACCAGAACGGCCCCGTCACGCAGCGCCGCGACGACGTTGCCGATGGCGACCTCGATGAAGTCGGCCTGCCGGAAGATGTGTCGCTCGATGGCCATCCCCGGCGGCAGGGCGGCCTGCATCTCGTCGAGGATGGTGTCGAGGCGTGCGGTCAGCTCCAGAGTGTTGGCGCCGGGCTGCTTCTGGATGCCGATCACGACCGCTGGCTCGCCGTTGTGCGACCCCTCTCCCATCTTCGGCGCCGGCCCGAGCCGCACGTCACCGAGGTGGCGCACCAGGATCGGCTCACCGTCGCGTACGGCGACGACGGTCTCGCCGATGTCCTCGGGTCGGGTGACACGCCCGAGACCCTGGATGAGGTACTGCTGGCCGCCGTCGACGTAGAGGCCGGCCGCGGCGTTCTCGTTCGTCCCCGCCACCGCGTGCAGGACGTCCTGGGTGCCGATGGCGTATGCCGCCAAGCGCTCGGGCCGCAGCATGACCTGATACTGCT
>JBOHWA010000826.1:0-3017 GCA_050735855.1 Binatia bacterium | reverse complement strand
CCAGACGCTAGCGCCGCCGACTCGAGCGTAGCCGCCGGACACGAGAGTCCACATGAAGGAAACCCGCTCGGCGTCATGGAGCTAGACCCAGCCGCCGGCCTGCCGTGGACCGAGTGCTCGATGCTGTTCGCCGAGCGCGTCGCCGACTACGACTCGATTCAGGTCGCGCGCCTGAAGGCCGCCGGCGCCATCGTCGTCGGCAAGACCAACGCGCCGGAGTTCGGCGCCCCCGCCTTCACGCGCAACCGCATCCACGGCGTCACCCGTTCGCCCTGGAACCTCGAGCTGACCCCGGGCGGATCGAGCGGCGGATCCTCCGCCGCCATCGCCGGCTGCGTCCTGCCGCTCGCCACCGCCGGCGACGGCGGCGGCTCGATCCGCATCCCGGCGAGCTTCACCGGCTGCTTCGGTCTCAAGACCTCGTACGGGCGCGTGCCGCGCGAGCAGCTCGAACAATGGGAGTACGGCACCACCGCGGTCTACGGCCCGCTGACCAAGACGGTCGAGGACGCGGCGCTGGTGCTCGATCAGGTGGCCGGCATCGACGAGCTCGATCCGACCAGCCTGCCGCGCCCCGACTTCTCCTATCTCGAGCGCGTGCGCGCGGCGCTGCCGTCGGGTCTGCGCATCGGCTTCTCACCCGACCTCGGCTACGGCGTGGTGCAGTCCGACGTCGCCGCCGCCGTCGAGGACGCCACACGCGTGTTCAGTGCCCTCGGCCACCGCGTCACGCCGGTCAGCGGCGGGCCGCCGGAGGCCGGCCGCGCCTGGGGGCTGCTCGGCGCCTTCATCATGGGCACCCACCTCGACGCCCATCTGAGCGGGCGTGAGCACCTCCTCGGCCGCGGGCTGATGTCGGGGGTCGAGCTGGCGCGGCGCGAGATGAACATGCCGCTCTTCGCCCACCTCGCCGGGCTGCGCGCCGGCATCGTGCGCTGGTGTGCGTCGGTGTTCGAAGAGTGCGACCTGCTGCTCACCCCGACCGTGCCCTTCGATCCCTATCCCGCGCCGGGCCCCTACCCGACCGAGATCGAGGGCCGCAGTCTGCCGTGGTCCAACGTCGGTTCGTTCACCATCCCCTTCAACCTGTCGTGGCACCCGGCCGCCACCGTGCGCATCGGCCTGTCACGCCGCGGCCTGCCGATGGGCATGCAGATCGTCGCCCCGCGCCAGCGCGACGACCTCGCCCTGCAGGCCGCACGCGCCTTCGAGCGCGAACGCCCCTGGCACCCGCACTGGCCGGCAACCTGGTAGGCGCGCCCGGGCTTTGCACGAAAAAGACAGCAGCCGACCACGGCTTGCGCGGATTGACGGACTTCACGGAGGGGGAACCCTTGGAGATACCCGGGTAGTCGGCTCGTATCCGCGCAATCCGTGGTCTGCCTTTCCTGTTCTGGGCAAAGCGGCGCGCCTGAGCACTACTGGAGACTGCGCGCCGCCGCCGTGATGCCTTCCACCTCGCGCTGTACCGCCGGGCGGGCGCCGACGCGCCCCGACCAGGCGATCACGTTGGCATGCGCTTCGGCCGGCGGCGCGCCGAGCGAGCCGGCGAACAGCATGGTCATGAAGTAGGCGATGTCGGCGACGCTGAACGCGCCGCAGAGGAACTCGCGTCCGGCCAGTTCGCCGTCCAGCCGCGCGTAGTGCGCGGCGATGGCGGTCTGCGCAGCGGCGACACGCGCCGCGTCGCGCTGCGCCGCGTCTGGCTTGTAGAACACTTCCTGGATCAGCTCCCACACCGACGGGAAGAGGATCTCGTCGGCCGCCGCCTCGAGCTGGCGGCAGCGGACGCGCAGCGCCAGATTGCGCGGATACAGCGGCGGGTCGGGATAGCGCTCCTCGAGGTACTCGAGAATCAGGCTCGAGTCGTAGAGCGCCGCGTCGCCGTCAACCAGCACCGGCACCTGCGCCTTCGGGTTTATGCGCACCACCTCCGGATGCTTCGGCGTGTAGCCGGCGCGGCTGAACGGCACCGAGATGAGATCGTAGGGAAGCGCCTTCTCGTCGAGGGCAATGCGCACCTTGGCGGTGAACAGGCTGAGCGGGCCGGAATACAATTGCATCGAATCCTCCTCGGTCGGGCGCCAACGCGCCGTGGCAGTGCTTCACGTACGCAACCATCTGGCATGCGTCCATTGCCACTTCCCGTCGGATCGATGGTGCCACTTCCGCTCCGCAGCGGCGCCCGTGTCGGCACTCCAGGGCGCCTGATCGCCTCACACCGGTTCGGCATGGATCAGCTGGCGGTGCCGGGCGCGCCCTCGGTCCAGCGCCATTCGACCGTCTCAGGGCGCCAGGTAGAACGCGCGGCACTCGACGCCCAGGGGACCGTCACTGAACGGGTTGCCCGAGCAGCAGTCGAGGCCGTCGCGGCCGACGTAGGTCCCGTCGCGGCAGGCGCCGGCGAGCAGCTTGCGCCAGGTGCGCCCCTGGCTGTTCTGTCCGGTGCCGACCTTCTCGTAGGCGCAGCCGTTGCTGCGCTGCTCGGCCGGCGGCCGCCTCTGATTGAAGGCCGCTTCGCCGACTCGCCGGCACTCATCATAGAGCGGCTGGTCGGCTGCCTGTCGCTGGCGCGCCGCGTCGATGAGGGCGCGGCAGCGTTGGTCATCCGGGGTGCGGACGCAGTTCAGCTTGCCGTCGAGCTGGCGAGCCGCGGCGGCCAGTGCCGCACACTGCGCCGTCAGGCGCGCCGGCAGGTCCGGCCTGGGGCACCACGCCTCGTAGAAGGCCGGGGTGAAGTCGAAGGCGTCGGCGTGCGGGCCGGCTCCTCGGTACATTGCGACGATGCAGCTCCTGGGAGAGGCGTCGAAGCAGATCCGGCAGGGTTGGCCTGACTGGCAGCGTTGGTAGGACCCGCTGGCGCTGTCCGGGCGGTGCGCGTTCGCCGTGCCGTTGATCGCCGGGTCGAAGACCACGTGCGCATCGCAATCCGCCGGGCACGAGCGTCCGTCGTCGTAGATGGTCAGCCGCATGGTGCGAGCGGCGGGATCGGCCGGTCCTGCCGTGGCCGCTGCGAC
>JBOHWA010000825.1:0-1566 GCA_050735855.1 Binatia bacterium | reverse complement strand
GCGCCGAGGGCCCGGCGGCCTCCAAGGCTCGGGTGCGCGGACGGTGCACTAGGCGTGCCCCATCATGCCGAGGAAGTCCTCGAGCCGGTTGAACCGCATATAGAGGTTGCGCCGCTTCTCCTCGCCGATGGTCGAGGTCGGGCGGTCGGCGTAGTCGTGGCCGGGATAGAGCACGGTGTCGTCGGGCAGGGCGCGCAGCTTGTTGACCAGGCTGTCGTACATCTGGGCGGGGTCGCTGCCGGGCAGGTCGACGCGGCCGCAGCCGCCGATGAACAGCGTATCGCCGGACACCAGGTTGTTGCCGACCATGAAGCATTGCGACCCGGGCGTGTGCCCCGGCGTGTGCAGGAAGCGGATGCGCTGCGCCCCGATGACGATCTCGTCGCCGCTCTCGGTCAGGGTCAGGTCCGACTTCGCCAGCCCGCAGACCATGGGGACGAAGTCGGCCTCGTCCTTGTGCACGTGCACGGCGATCTTCTGCCCGCGCTCGAGCAGCTCGACCGGCCCCTGGATGTGGTTGCCGGCGAAGTCGCCGCCGATGTGGTCGGGGTGGAAGTGGGTGATCAGCGCGCCGTCGAGCGTCATGTCGTCCGCCGCCAACACGTTGAGGATGGCGTCGATGTCCCACGCCGGGTCGACGGCGACGGCGCGCCGCGTCGCGGTATCGCCGATCAGGTAGACGAAGTTCTGCATCGGGCCGAGCTGCAGTTGTTTGAGATAGAGGGTGCTCACGTCGCCTCCTTGCGCTTGGTCGTGACGCCGCGGGCGCGCGGCGGGCGCGCGGCGGTGGGGCGCGCCTGGTTGCGCAACCCGCGCTCCCACAGGAATTCGCGCTCGCCGCGCTGCACGCCGCTCCAGCGCGACAGCACGAAGAGCAGATCGCTCAGCCGGTTGACGTAGGGGAGGACGAAGTCGCCGATCGTCTCCTCGCGCGCCAAACGCAGGATGTGGCGCTCGGCGCGCCGGCAAACGGTGCGCGCCTGGTGCAGAAAGGCGCTGACCACGCCGCCGCCCGGCAGGACGAACGATTTGAGCGGCGCGAGATCCTTCTGGCACTGATCCATCAGCAGCTCGAGGGCGCGCACGTCGGCGGCGCTGACCTTGAACATGCCCGCATACTCGGCCTCGGGCGGCGTCGCCAGCTCGCTGCCGAGGTCAAACAATTCGTTCTGCACCCGGCGCAGAATCGCTTCGAGCCGCTCGCGCGCCACGCTCGGCGGCTCGGCGGCGTTGAAGCTGCGCGCCAGGCCGAGGATCGCGTTGAGCTCGTCGATCTCCCCGTAGCATTCCACCCGCCGCGCGTCCTTGGCGACGCGCACGCCGCCGACCAGCGCGGTCGACCCCTTGTCGCCGGTGCGCGTGTAGACGCGATTGATGCGGATGGCCATGAGCGCGGGACTGTAGCACGGCCTCCTTCCCGGGTGGAGCGCGACGCCGGGTGCGGTCGTGGCTCAGTTTGAATCCGGCCCACACCCGCGTGTACCGCGTCCTGCGTCATCGCGGGCGTGCCTCACGGCGAGTGGAGGGCGCCGGTCCCTCGGCGCCGTGCTGAACCCAACCGCGGTG
>JBOHWA010000824.1:0-7440 GCA_050735855.1 Binatia bacterium | reverse complement strand
GCGCCGGATCGTGCGCCCGCGCGGCGGCGAGCGGCCCGCGGCTGTCGTCGATGCCGACGGCGCGATGCCCGAGGCGCTCGAAGAACGCCATCCAGCGGCCGGTGCCGCAGCCCGATTCGAGGATGCGCACGCTGCCCGGTCCGAGCGCGCGACGCAGCGTCGGCACACTGCTCTCGCGCGCCTCGATGACCGAGACGTGCACGTCGTAGTACGCCGCCCCCGGCGTGTCCTCCGCCCACGTCTCGAAGCGATAGGTCTCGTCGAGGCCGGCGGCGATATCGGCGCGAACGTATTGTTTGAACATGTCTGACAGCCTGTCGACTTGAACCGTACCGACTAACACACCGGCGCGCGGTAGGCGCACTGCATACGCCGCGAATCGCGACTCGTCCGGCTCGCGGACGGAGAACCGACTCTACGATGCGTGGTGCGAATTGGCCGGGCGCCGGTCGAGGAACAGGCAGGCTGCGCAGCCTGCGAGGCTGAGTAGTACGCCCGCCGCGAGCGAGCGAGGGGCGTAGGTCAGGACGATCTCATGCTCCCCGGCCGGCACGTAGACGGCGCGGAAGAGGAGGTCGGCGGGGAAGATCGATGCCGGCGCTCCGTCGACGCGTGCCCGCCACCCCGGGTAGTACGTGTCGGCGATCACGACCAGCCCCGGGCTTCCCAGCCGTGCCCGGAGCACGAGGCGATCGGGATCGCTCGCGTCGACGATGCCGACGCTCTCGCCGTCGGTGCCGCTGCCGAGCGCCGGACAGATGTTGCCATCCTCATCCGGCTCGACCGCGACGACGGTGGCAAGGCCCAGAGCCTGCGCGTGCGCCGTCAGCCGCCCGATCTCGGTGAGGCGCGCGCGGGCCGCGTCCTCATCCGGAATGTGGACGGCCTGGTGGACGAGGCGAACGCGCGACAGCGCGGCGCGATTCTCATACACGGCGACGTGCTCATCGAAATACGCGAGCGGTATCTCGGCGTCGCCATCGAGCCGCCCGCTCGGTACCCCGCTGCGCGCCAGCACGAGGTAGCGAACGGCGCCGAGGTCGAGCAGGGGGGATCGCCTCGCGACGATCTCCTGCACGGTCGTCGGATGCAGATCCGGGGTGATGGCGTCGAGATACTTGAGATAGCGGCGGGTCGGCAACCCGAAGACGCCCTGCACATCCGGAAGTCCGAAGAGGGCGGGGGTGAACGGCTGGCCAACGGCCTGTAGGCCCGTCTTCAACCCCAACATGCGCCCATCCCCGGCGGCGAGCCTGTCCTGGAGGAACTGCACAGCGGGGGACGGCGCGCGGCGCAGCACAGCGGAGGCGGGACGGCGGAAATACGGACCGACGATGAGCACCGCTTCGAGCCCGGCGACAATGGTGAAGGCCGTGAGTCGGGCGCGCGGCGCGAGCCAGAGGCAAGCCACCACGGTGGCGACCGCCACGGTCGGGGGCAGGAGCAGGCGAAGCAGTCCCTCGGGGGTCGCCAGCACGTCGCGCATCACGCTGCCGTATTTCAGCGGCCATGAGTCGCCCACCCACGCAAGCGAGGCGAAGCCGCCGAGCACGAGCGCGAGGGCCAGGAGCACGGCGCGACGGCCGCGGGGATCTTCCAACGCCGCTATGCCGTGGCCGGCCGCTTGAGTCAGCGGTAGGGCGACCAGCACCCAGGCGTAGCGCGGCGCGATGAGGCCGATGCCGGGGAGATGGTGAAGCCACCCGAAGCCCGGCGGCAGGAGCGCGAGCCCGATGCCGAGCATCCCGACCGCGGCGAGCGCCAGGTCGAGCCCCCGGCGCAGAATGCCGCTGACGGCGGCCACCAGGGTGAGAATCCCGAGCGCCGGTCCGAGCGCCCAGGGGAACGCGATGGCGAGATCCCGTTGCATCAGTGCGAGCGCGCCCGGTGCAAACAGCGCCAGCGACAGAGTCTGACGAGACTGGTCCAGCATGAGCGAATAGATGAACTCGCCGACACCGGTCGTCCGATAGAAAGTCGAGAGCCGGCTCAACTCTGCCAGCGGGAGCAGCGAGGGAGCCGCGAGCGCCAGGCCAAGGAGCGCCGCGGCGGCGCCGCGCGCTGCGACCGCGAGCATCGTGCGCGGGGCGCGCCAGAAGGCGGCCATATGTCCCGCGACGGAGGTCGCGAAGGCGGTGAAGACGATGAGGATCTGGGTCGGATGTCCGCCCAGTCCAGCGATCCCGAGCGCGAGGGCGGCTCCCGCGATCGCCGGACGGCCGCCGCGCGCGATCGCCGCTGCTCCGAGAAGGGCCCAGGGCAGCACGTAGATCGGCGAGGCCGCGGCGAAGGCGACTTGCGCGACGAGCGCGCCGGAGACCTCGAACAACAGGCCCGCCGCGAGCGCCGGCGCCGGCATGAGCCCCCTCCGGCGCGCGAGGAGGTACGCGCCGAATGCGGCGGCGACCAGGCGCAGGCCAAGGAAGAGGGCATAGCCCTGCGGTGAGGGCGCCAGATAGAAGGGCAGCTTCAGGGGGAAGAACGGCCCGCCCTGCTCGGCCCACAGCGGGGCACCGAAGCCGGCGAGCGGATTCCATGCGTCGAGCCGACCGGCCCCGAGGCCACGCGCGACCGCGAGGTCGCGCGGTAGATCGTAGAAGATCGGAGTGAAGTCGTTGGTCGGTGGAGACGGGGGCGCCGGTCCGATGCGATAGAGGGGATCGCCGTCGAGGACACTCTCCGGCCCGAGCGCCACATGTCCGAGGAGCGCGGGGCCGACGAGCGCGAGCGCGACGACGGTGAAGCAACCGAGCGCAAATGCAGCCGGGTGGCGGGCAGTCATTGCAGTTCGGTCCGACGCCCTACCGTCCCTGCATCCGCTCGAGCGCCGGCAGGCTGGGCTCTTGCCGATCGACGCAGCCGTGCACGAGGCTCGCATTGCCGGGCAGGAGGTGCCCGTCGAACCAGGCGCGGCCGTCGCGCGGGGCATTGACCGCCGTCCCCCGCACCTGCGCGGGGGCTCCGGAGTCGCCGCCGGTCGCCGAGAAGACGGCGACGTACTGCACGCCGAGCGAGCCGACGACGGGCGGGAAGCAGAACGCGTTCCATCCGGAGGCGACGTCGGACCGTGGCAGGCTGGCGGAGGCGACCGGCGTCGCCCCATCGGCGGGGAAAATGTCGACACGCAGCGATCCCGATGGCGACGCCGCCGCACTGAGATTGAGCTCCACCTCGCTCAGGCCCTCGCAGCGGCTGACAAATCGCTGCGCGAATATGCGCTCGCCACCGAGCGTGGCGACGAGGTCGTGCGCCGCCTCAGGCGGCTCCGGAAAGCGCGGTCCCCAGATCACGCGCAGCGGCATGTAGGTGGGATGCAGCGCCATGCTGAACTGGACCGGGCAGCGCTCGCGCAGCGCGCGCTCGAGCTGCGGCGCCTGTGCGTCCCAGTTCAGGTCGGCAGGGGCAGGGATGAAGAACGAGGCGTGTCGCACCCACAGCAGCAGCAGTGCGACCGCCGCGACCGCCAGCGCCCGGCGCCGCCCGGCCGGAACGGCGTCGAGCAGCGCGACGGTGCCCAGACAGAGCATCGCCAGCGGATAGACGCGGTAGCGCGCCGGCAGCGAGGTCACAGGATCGAGAAGGTTCAGGGCCGCGCGTCCGTACAGCATGATACCGATCGCGGCGCTGACGCCGTAGCAGGCCAGCAGCAGCGCCGGCCGGCTGCGGCGCTGCCACGCGGCGCACAGGAGCAGCGCCGCGCCGACACCGATCCCGAGCCCGCGCACCGAGCCGGGGACGAGTGCCAGGCGCCCAACAGCAGATCGGGCGGGACGACGAACTCCGCGATCCGCGCCGTCGCGTGCACGACGAAGTTCTCGACCGAGATGGTCACCGGCACGGTGAAGAACATGACCGTGGTGCGCGCGCCGAGCTGGGGCGTCATCGCCACGGCGGCCGTCAGGGTCAGCAGCGGCGCGAACCCGAAGAAGCCCTCGACGGGGTCGCGACGAATCATACCGCGCAGAATGCGCAAGCCCCACAGCGGGGCGTTGACCAGCGCCAGCGGCGTCGAGAGCGCGGCGCCCGCCGCGGCGAGCGCGATCGCGCCGGCCCGCCAGGGCGAGCGCGGCACGCGCATCACGGCGGACAGCGTCAGCCAGATGGCGACAAACCAGCCGAGGTTCGCCACGGTGCCCAGCGTATACTCGAGCTTCGATGTCAACGGCACCGTCGCTACGGCGACGCAGAAGGCGATGCGCAAGGCATCGCTGCGCACCAGATGGCGAAAGCTCGGCAGCGAGAAGACGGCCAGGCCGAGCGCGGTCAGCAGCACGGCGCAGCTCGCATAGACGCGCGGCGCGAAGGGCGCCGGCACCAGCCCGCCCAGCAAGGCGATCAGCCGGTGCGCGAGCTGCGGGAAGCCCTGGTAGAGCCGCGCCAGGGCGCGCGGAAAGCCGAACAGGAGGTTCTCGGAGAAAAAGGCGTGGACGTCCTCGCCGAAGAACTGCGGATTGAACAGCAGATCGGATCGGCGCACGACGATGACGGCGACGACCAGCCCGGTGACGCCGAGATAGCGCCACAGCCACCCCGTCGCCGCGGCCGCCTCGGTCTGCGGGCCGCCGAAGAGCGGATCGGTGAGCCGCACGAGCCACTGCAGACGTGTGGTGCGCTGCGCGGTGCGGCGCGCCGCCGCGGGTGGGATCACGCGAACTCGATGCGGTGGACGGCGAGGCCGCGCTCGCGTTCGGGGAGATGGGCGAGGGCGGGGTGGGTGGCGGCGGCGGGGTCGTTGAGCTTGATCCACAGTACCAGCTCGTCGCCGGGGCGCGGGCGCGGGGTGGTGAGGGGGAACTCGAGGCGGTGCCAGCGGCCGCGCTCGATCGTCGCGGTCGACTCGATGTAGCGGCCGATCGGGTCGATGCGGCCGAGCCAGCGGTCCCACACCGCGAAGTGCAGCTCGGCCGGCGGCGCGCCCGGGGCGGCGGCGGCGAAGACGTGCAGGACCACCTGGCTGGCCTGCGCCGGCGTCTTGAGGAAGGCCTGGGCGCGGCCGGCGGTCCAGCGCATCTCGCCGCCCTCCGGGCGCGCTTCGAGCGGGTGCCAGTCGGCGGCGCACTGGATGCTGTCGTTGATGCCCATCTCCATCCAGGGGTGGCGCAGCAGGGTGTAGAACTGGATGTTGTCGAACAGCATGGTCGGAAAGGTCCAGCGAAAGCGCGCGCCGCGCCGGGCGCGCAGGAAGATGTGCTCGCTGCGCGGCACGTCGGAGTAGAGGCGCAGGAGCTGCAGCCAGATGGCGCGCTGCCAGCCCTCGCCGCGCGAGACCGGGGTGAGATCGCGCACGTCCATGACGTCGATGACGAAGCCACAGCCCTCGAGCAGCGCGCGCAGCTCGCCGGGGTGGTATTCGCGGTTGTGGCGGGCGCCGTAGCCGAACAGCGGCGAGTAGCGGTCGACCATCTGGCTGCCGGCGCGCAGGAAGGTCGACAGGCGCTCGAGCGACAGGGCGTTCGGCGTCGTGACCACCACGCAGCCGTCGGGCTTGAGGATGCGGTGGATCTCGCTCAGGGTGCGCACCGGGTTGAGTCCGAGGTGCTCGATCAGTTCGGAGAAGATGACCACGTCGAACGATTCGTCGGCGTAGGGGAAGTCGTCGGACTCGATGTTGAACTGGTCGTACTCGAAGACGATCTCTTCGCCGGTGCGCTGGTGCACCAGGGCGGTGGCGCCGTGCCGCTCGTCGCTGCCGAAATAGTTGCCGTGCCGCACGCGGCCGCCGCACAGGCGGTGCAGCGCCAGGCTGAGGAAGTAGGGGCTGGCGCCGAGCTCGAGCAGGTCGCCGTCGCGGTGTGCGTCGGGGATCATCTCCAACGTCGCCAGCATGCGCGGCAGGCCGGTGCGGATCAGCTCCTCGCGCCCGCCGGCCCCTTCGAGCTCGGCGCGGAAGTTGACCAGATCGTCCTTCAGCCGTTCGAGATCAGGTGGTCGCATGTGGAGTTTGGAAAGAAGCCATCGCTAACATTCGTCCTCTGCAATTGCCAAGGCGTCGCGCGGTGCTACTTGAGCATTTTCTTCAACGCAGAGAAGGCTGAGGTGCGCAGAGGATCGCAGAGAGAAATCCATGTGACCCTGTCCCTCTGCGAACCCTCTGCGTCCTCTGCGTTGAAAAGCAGTCGCACGGCCCTTCAACGAAGTCCAAGCTCCTCGAGCGGCAGCGGCCGATCGCGCAGGCCGTCCCACAGGCCGCGCAGGTAGGCGCGGAACTCGGCGGTGCGGCCGCTGCGCTCGGCGGCGCGGATCAGTTGCAGCACCGGCTGGCGCTCGATGAAGATGTGGCGGGCGAGATCGCGGTAGCCCCAGCGGCGCAGGCGCAGCCAGCCTTCGCGATCGAAGACGACGGCGGCGTACTCGAGTGGGATCTCGCGCAGGCAGGCGAGCAGGAAGGCGATCTTCTCCGGCCGCGTGGCGTGCATCTGCAGCAGCCGCACCAGGTTGCGGGCACCGAGGTAGGTGCGCACGGGGTTGTAGGGCAGCGGCTCGGCGTTGGGGAGGTCGACGTGCTCGAAGGGCTGGGGGGCGGCCGGCTTCTGGTGCAGGCCGATCGTGCTGCCCGAGCCGCTGTGGTAGACGCGCGCGTTGGGCTCGTAGAGCAGCGTCCAACCGGCCTTGCGGGCCCGCAGGCACCAGTCGACGTCCTCGTGATAGGCGAAGAACGCCTCGTCGAGGGCGCCGACCTGCCGCACCGCCTCGGCGCGCAGCAGCAGGCAGCAGCCGATCGCCACCTCGACCTCGCGGCGCTCGGCGAAGCCCTGGCCGGGCAGCGCGTTGACGCCGCGGATCTTGACCGCCTCGCGCTCGCGGAAGCGCACCTCGGAGTAGGCGACGTCGAGCATCTCCGGCCGGTCGGCGCGGTGCACGCCGGCGCAGACCGCGGCGGCGTCGGGCCGATCCTTCAGCGCCCACAGCAGCGGCAGGAGGAAGTCCGGCGCCACCGTCGTGTCGTTGTTGAGCAAGAGAATGAGCTCGGCGCCACCGTACAGCGCCGCGCCGATGCCGGCGTTGTTGCCGCCCGCGTAGCCGCGGTTCTCGGGCAGCTCGAGCACCTGGTAGAGCGGCTGCGCGGCGCGCACCGCCGCCGCCGTGCCGTCGCGCGAGCCGTTGTCGACCACCAGCACGTTGGCGCCCATCAGGTCGGCGCGCGCCAGGCTGTCGAGGCAGGCAAGCGTCGCATCGCGCTGGTTCCAGTTCAGCACCACGATGCTGATGGCGGGGCGTTCGGAGAGCGCGGTCATCGGCCATTCCCCGCTAGGCGTCGTGGTCCGCTCTCTTCAATCCATCGATGCCTCGATGTCGAGGGTCCCTTCCCCCCTTGCGGGGGAAGGACCGGATGGGGGGTGTGCGACGAGGCGAGGGCCCGGCCTCGCACGCCCGTGGCCGCAAGGCGAACGCCTGGAGGGCGCCGGTCCCTCGGCGCCGGGCTCGCGGCGAGTATGGTGC
>JBOHWA010000823.1:0-3698 GCA_050735855.1 Binatia bacterium | reverse complement strand
GCGCCGAGGGCCGGGCGCCCTCCATCTGGCGCGGCGGGCAGAGCCGAACAGCGGGGGAAACGATGAAGACGACGATCACCGTTCTGAAGCGATCCTTCCTGGCTGGGCTGCTGGCGATCGCGCTCGCCGCCCCGGCGCGGGCGCAATCCTGCGCCGGCGATTGCGATGGCAACGGCGTGGTGACCATCGCCGACCTGTTGGTCAGCGTGCAGGTGGCGCTCGAGACCGCCGCGCCGGCGCTCTGCCCGGCGTTCGACCCGGGTGAGCCGGTCAGCGTCGCCGACCTGCTCCGCGCGGTGCGCAACGCGCTCGACGGGTGCCGCTTCCCGGCCACACTGGGCGAGCTGATCGCCGGCGAGGCGGGGTACGTCGACGGCACCTTCGTCTGGACCGACTATGCGTACGATGACCACGGCGCCAACGTCACCGCCAGGACTGGGGGCGACCGGACCCGATCAGCCTTTGCCGGCGGCGACACGCTCTATCCACCCGAGGCCGCGCCGGGCAACGTCGCCGACCTGATTCAGCTGCAGATCGGCCTGCGCGGCGGTGCGCTCACCCTGCGCGCCGTGCTCGAGACGCTGGTCGATCCCGACCTGCCCGTACTGGCGGTCGGGTTCGATACCGACGCACAGTCGGCGACCGGCGCCGCCACGCTCCCAGGCAGCGCCTGGGAAGTCGACGGCGCGCTCGGCGTCGAGGTGCTGCTCGTCCTCTCCTCCGCCGGCGGCGAGATCTGGCGCTTCGCCGACGGCGCCTGGCACCCGGATGGTGCGTTCGCGGTCGCGATCGATACCGAGGCCAACTCGATCACGGCGACGATCGCGCGCGCGGCGCTCGATCCGCAGCGCGCCACCTGGCGCGCGGTCGCCGCCCTCGGCATCGCGACGGCCGCCGGCACCTGGCTCGACGGCGCGGCGCCGATCTTCGATCTCGCCTTCGTCGGCGGCGAGCTGCTGGTGCGCTGGCAGGAGAACGATCAGGCCGACATCCTCGCCGGGGCGCTCACGGCCGAGCGCGCCGTGGCCAGCATCGACTTCGCCCGCGTCGCCGACCGCGTCGACCAGACGCCGTCGCTCGAGCCCGGCTTCCACACCTTCCTCTACCGCTCGACCCTGACCCTGCCCGAGGGCGTTGCCGCCGCGGCCGACAACACGCTGAGCTTCCTCGGGCCGTACCAACCCTACGCCGTCTACCTCCCGGCGCAGCTGCCGTCGCCGACGCCGCTCTCGGTGTTCCTGCACGGCCTGTCGCAGAACCACCTCGGCTCGGTCTTCATCGGCGCTGTGCCGCAGACCTACCTCGGCACCGGCCGCGCCCTGAGCGAGGATCCGTACACGCTCTTTCCGCAGTTCTCGCAGGACGGCTTCGATTTCCCGCCGGCGACGCTGCAGGTGCTGCCGCTCGGGCGCGGGCAGGGGCTCTTCTATCGCGGCATCGGCCATCAGGACGTGCGCGACGTGCTGGCCGACGCGCTGCAGCGCTTCGACGTCGACCCCGATCGCATCTCGCTGCAGGGCGCTTCGATGGGCGGCATCGGGACCTACCGCATCGGCGCGCTCGAGCCCGACCGCTGGTCGGCCATCGCGCCGCTGATCGGCTTCCAGGTCGCGGGCCTGCTGCCGCTGTCGGCCAATCTGCTCAACACGCCGGTGCGGCAGATCAACGGCGTCGTCGACCCGCTGATCGCCGAGGCGCCGGCGACCGCGTCGGCGGCGCGCCTCGACGAGCTCGGCTACGACTACCGCTATTGGCTGATCGACGGCCGCGGCCACGAGGCCGGCGGCTTCATCTACGATTGCGTGTTCGGCGAGATTGCCGCGCTGCGCCGTAACCCGAACCCGCCGCACGTCGTGTACAGCGTCGATCCGAGTCTCGACGAGATCGACCCGGCCAGCGGCCTCGCGCTGCGCTTCGACCGCGCCTACTGGGTGTCCGGCCTCCGCGTGCGCGAGCCGGGGCTCGGGACCGTCGATGCCACCAGCCTGGCGCTGCCGAGCTATGCGGAGACCGTCACGCGCATCGACGAACGGCGCGACAACCTCGCCAGCGGCTACGACCTGTGCGGCCCGAACCCGGCCGTGCAGACCGGCGAGACCTGGCGCGAGCGCGGCATTGCCATCAGCCGCGGCGTGCCGCGCCCCGGCTTGAACGCTCTCAACGCGACGCTCACCAACCTCGCCGCGGTGGAGATCGACCTGCCCCGCGCCGGGATCGACGTGGGCCGGACCCCGACCATCACGGTCGCCAGCGACGGCCCGGTCGCGGTGACGCTCAGCGGCCTGCCCGCCGGGATGGTCGTCCTGGCCGGCGGCGGCCCGGCCGCCGCCGCGGGACCCGACGGCCGCGCCACGGTCGAGCTGACCCCCGGCAGCCATGATCTCCGGCTCGCATCCGGCTTCTAATCTCTGATAAGAGATTCAGATTCCCGGCGCCCGGCGGGCGCCCCACATGGAGGACAGCATGGGTCGAAAGGTATTCATCGTCGGCGTCGGCATGACCAAGTTCGAGAAGCCCGGATCGAAGGACTGGGACTATCCCGACATGGCCAAGGAAGCGGGCAGCAAGGCGCTGGCGGACGCCGGCATCGCCTACGATCTCGTGCAGCAGGCGGCGGTCGGCTACTGCTACGGCGACTCGACGTGCGGCCAGCGCGCCATCTACGGGCTCGGCATGACCGGCATCCCGGTCTACAACGTCAACAACAACTGCGCGACCGGCTCGACCGCGCTGTTCATGGCCAAGCAGTTCATCGAGGGCGGCCTGGCCGACTGCGCCATGGCGCTCGGCTTCGAGAAGATGGAGAAGGGCTCGCTCGGGGTGAAGTACCAGGACCGCACCAACCCGATGGACAAGCAGTTCCAGCTGATGGTCGAGCTGCGCCAGTTCGCCGCCGCGCCGCCGGCGCCGCAGTTCTTCGGCAACGCCGGGCGCGAGCACATGGACCGCTACGGCACCACCGCCGAGCAGTTCGCCAAGATCGGCTGGAAGAACCACAAGCACTCGGTCAACAACCCCTACTCGCAGTTTCAGACCGAGTACTCGCTGCAGCAGATCCTCGACGCGCCCATGGTCTACGATCCGCTCACCAAGCTGCAGTGCTGCCCGACCTCCGACGGCGCCGCCGCCGCGATCCTCGCCAGCGAGGACTTCGTCCGCCAGCACAACCTGCAGGGCCAGGCGATCGAGATCCTCGGCATGGCGATGACCTCGGACTTCCGCAGCACGCTCGACGACAAGAGCTGCATCAAGCTGATCGGCTCGGATATGACCAAGGAGGCGGCGCGCAAGGTCTACCAGCAGAGCGGCTTCGGTCCCGAGAACGTCGACGTGGTCGAGCTGCACGACTGCTTCTCGTGCAACGAGATGATCACCTACGAGGCGCTCGGCCTGTGCCCCGAGGGCAAGGGCGGCGCCTGGGTCGATGCGGCCGCCAACACCTACGGCGGCCAGGTGGTGGTCAATCCGTCCGGCGGCCTGATCTCCAAGGGCCACCCGCTCGGCGCCACCGGCCTGGCGCAGGCGAGCGAGCTCACCTGGCAGCTGCGCGGGCAGGCGGACAAGCGGCAGGTCACGGACGCCAAGATCGCGCGGCAGCACAACCGCGGCCTCGGCGGCGCCGCCGTCGTGGCGATGTACCGCAAGGCCGACCGGGCCTGAGTCTCGCGGCGGCAGGGGCACGACACGCGCCCCTGCCG
>JBOHWA010000822.1:0-2715 GCA_050735855.1 Binatia bacterium | reverse complement strand
ATCCGCATCCGCGATGTGGTTCCGGGAACGCTCGCTCCACAGCTGCGCTCCTCTGGCCTTCGCGCCTTCGCGTTGATCTTTTTCTGTCACATCAAGGCTAACATGGCGATGCAGCCGCCCGCTTGAGCGGCCACCCGATGGCACCTATGGTGCCGCGGCGACGGAGGGGATGCATGGCGCAGCGCTACGTCCTGGCGATCGACCAGGGGACGACGGGCAGCACGGCGATGGTGTTCGACGCCGAGGGCAAGGTGCGCGGGCGCGGCTACTCGGAGTTCACCCAGCACTATCCGAAGCCGGGCTGGGTGGAGCACGACGCCGAGGAGATCTGGTCGGTCAGCCTCAAGGTGATCAAGACGGCGCTGCGCAAGGCGAAGCTCAAGCCGGCGCAGCTGGCCGCGATCGGCATCACCAACCAGCGCGAGACGACGGTGCTGTGGGACCGGCGCACCGGCAAGCCGGTGCACCGCGCCATCGTCTGGCAGGATCGGCGCACGGCCGAGCTGTGCGCCCGGCTCAAGGCCGACGGTCTGGAGACGATGGTGCGCGAGCGCACTGGGCTGGTGATCGATTCCTACTTCTCGGGGACCAAGCTGCGCTGGCTGTTCGACAACGTGAAGGGGTTGCGACGCGGCACGCGCCAGTTGGCCTTCGGCACCATCGACAGCTGGCTGGTGTGGAAGCTGACCGGCGGGCGCGCGCATCTCACCGACTACACCAACGCGTCGCGCACGCTGCTCTATGACATCCATCGGCGGCGCTGGGACGAGGAGCTGCTGCGCGTGCTCGACGTGCCGGCCGACGTGCTGCCGCAGGTGGTGGCGTCGAGCGGCGTCGTCGCCACCACCGATCCGCGCGTCTTCGGCGGCGCCGAGGTGCCGATCGCCGGCATCGCCGGCGACCAGCAGGCGGCGCTCTTCGGCCAGGCGTGCTTTCACCCCGGCCAGGTCAAGAACACCTACGGCACCGGGTGCTTCATCCTGATGTTCACCGGCGCCACCGCGGTGGCGTCGCAGAAGGGCCTGCTGACCACCATCGCCTGCGCCGGCGACGGCCAGCCGGCCTATGCGCTGGAGGGCTCGGTGTTCGTCGCCGGCGCCGCCGTCCAGTGGCTGCGCGACGGGCTCGGCCTACTGACGACGGCGCGCGAGAGCGAGCGGCTGGCGACGCGGGTCGATTCGTCGCTCGGCGTCTACGTGGTCCCCGCGTTCGTCGGCCTCGGCACGCCCTACTGGGACCCCGCCGCGCGCGGCGCGGTGCTCGGCCTGACCCGCGGCGCGACGCGCGAGCACGTCGTGCGCGCGACGCTCGAATCGCTCGCCTTCCAGACGCGCGATGTCGTCGACACCATGGCCGCCGAATCAGGCCGCTCGCTGGCCGGGATGCGCGTCGACGGCGGCGCCTCGGCGAACGACTTTCTCATGCAGTTCCAGGCCGACATGCTCGGCACGCCGGTCGACCGCCCGCAGATCGTCGAGACCACCGCGCTCGGCGCCGCACTGCTCGCCGGCCGCGGCGTCGGCCTGTGGAGCAATGTCAGCCAGCTCGAGCGCGCTCGCCGGCGCGACCGGGTCTTCAAGCCGCGCATGAAGCCGGAGCAACGCGAGGCCCTCTATCGCGGCTGGACGCGGGCGGTGGCGGCGGTGCGGTCTCTGGGAAGCAACTAACGGAGCGAGCCGGCAAGAGAGGAGAAAGCCGACCACGGATTGCGCGGATTGACGGATTTCACGGAGGGGACCCGCAGCAGCTCCGGGTCATCGGCGCGTATCCGGGCAAACCGTGGTTTGCCGTTTCTTTTCTGGGCAAAGCCGTTCGCAGAGTCTTTGACGATCGAGGTTCGGAACGAGTGGTTCTCATGCGATCAGGCGGTGTCCCCTCTGTGTCTCTGTGCCTCTGTGGTGCAGTCTTTTTCTGATGGGATCAGTGCTCTCCGCGACTGGGGTCGGCGTGGCGTACGGAGCGACGGTGGCGCTCGAGCAGGTCGACTTCGATGTGTGCGTCGGCGAGGTGCACGCGCTGGTCGGCGAGAACGGGGCGGGGAAGTCGACGTTGTTGCGCGTGCTGGCCGGGGCCGAGCGCGGGGCGCGCGGCGCGCGGCATCTCGCGGCGGCGGCGCAGCTCGCCTGGGTGCCGCAGGAGGCTGAGCTGCCGGCGGACCTGCGCGTCGAGGAGTGGATCTTTCTGGCCGCGGAGCTGTGCAGCAGTGTGGGGTGGCTGCAGCGGCGGGCGATGCGCGAGCAGGCGATGGCGGCTCTGCAGCGCGTCGGCTGTTCGGCATCGCCGCAGGCGCGGTTGGGCGAGCTGTCGGCGAGCCAGCGCAAGCAGGTGCAGCTGGCGCGGGCGCTGCGCGCGACGCCGGCGGTGCTGCTGCTCGATGAGCCGACGGCGGTGCTCGGCGCGGCCGAGGCCGCGCAGCTGTTCTCGGCGCTGCGCGCTCTGGTCGCCGGCGGCACGGCGGTGGTGTACGTCAGCCACCGGCTCGACGAGGTGCTGGCGCTGGCTGACCGGGTGACCGTGCTGCGCGACGGGCGCCGCGTCTGCACCGACGCGATCGGCGCGGTCGACGCGCACGAACTGGTCCAGCGCATGGTCGGCCGCGAGATCCGCCGTGGGGCGCGCGGCACCGGTGCCGCAGGGGCGGAGGCGCTGCGGGTGCACGATCTGGCCGTCGGCCGCGTGCGCGGCCTGTCCTTCGCGCTGCGCGCCGGCGAGATC
>JBOHWA010000821.1:0-2906 GCA_050735855.1 Binatia bacterium | reverse complement strand
GTTTGGCGTCGGGATAGTCGATCTCGTCGTGGGCGCGCGGCTGGGCGTCGGGATAGTCGATCTCGTCGTGGGCGCGCGGCTGGGCGTCGGGATAGTCGATCTCGTCGTGCGCCCGCGGTTGGGCGTCGGGCGGCGGGATCTCATCCGGGTCGCCGACGTGGACGGGCGGGATCTTCAGCGCGTCATCGTCATCCTCGTCCTGCGCCAGCGCGCCGCCGGTGAACAGCAGCAGGCAGGTCAGGACGGCGATGCCGGCCGGTGCGGGATACCAGAAACTGCGCGTGCGCGGCATGGGCGACCTCCGCGTCTCTGAGTAGCAGAGCGCAGGGGGTGGCCCAACCGCGATTTTCTCCGCCTCAGGCGGCCGGCATGTCGAAGAGCGCCTTGCGGCTGCGCAACAACCAGCGGTCGCCCTGTTTGACCAGCTGGTCGTCGTACATGCCGGTGGCCTGTTGGGTGCGCCCCGGGGCGCCGGTCAGGGCGAGCACGTATGACTGGGCATGGGCGCGCGCGCCGTCGCCGTCGACGATGACGTTGGTGAGCATGTGGCGCATGAAGAGGCCGGCGCCGCTGATGAAATCGGCGAACTGCCGAATGCCGGCGGCACCGTCGTAGACGCTCAGCACCGGGCTGAGGTCGAGGCGGCAGTCGTCGGTGAACAGCGTGGCGAACTCGTCCCAGCGCCCGCGGTCGATGCAATGGCAGTAACGGTGCAGCGTCTCGTGGATCGCCAGGCGGTCGGCGGTGGTCAGCGCGGACATCGGTGTCTCCTCTCAGGCCTTGCCGGGTGCCAGGACTTCCAGCGTGTGCAGGTCGGGCCCGGGCACGCCGTCGGGGCGCAGCGGTTGGATGCAGACGTGGTCGGCGCCGGCATCGAGGTGGGCCTGGATGCGCTGGCGCACCGCGGCCTCGTCGCCCCAGGCGACGATCGCATCGACCAGGCGGTCGCTGCCGCCGTCGGCCCAATCGGCCTCGCTGAAGCCGATCCAGCGCAGATTGTTCTGGTAGTTCGGCAGGCCGAGGTAGATCTGCATCGCGGTGCGCGCCAGGGCGCGCGCCTTGGCCGGATCGGTTTCGAGCAGCACCTTCTGCTCGGGGGCCAGCCAGGCGTTGGGGCCGAGGATCTGGCGCGCCTTGGCGGTGTGCTCCGGCGAGGTGAAGTAGGGATGCGCGCCGCGCGCCTTGTCGCGCGCCAGGCGCAGCATCGCCGGGCGCAGCGCGGCGAGGATGATCGGCGCCGGCTCAGCGGGTTGCGCGCCGATGTAGAGGGCCGCCTGCATGGCATCGAGGTAGGCGGACATCGCCGGCACCGGCTTCAGGTACTCGTGGCCGCGCAGCTTGCTCACCAGGTGCTGGTGCGAGACGCCGAGGCCGAGGATGAAGCGGCCGTTCGACAGCTCCGCCACCGTCTGCTGGATGGCGCGCATGGTCATCGCGTCGCGGGCGTAGATGTTGGCGATGCCGGTGGCGAGGATCAGGCGCTCGGTGCGCGCGGCCAGGTAGCCGAGCAGGGCGAACGGGTCGCGCCCCACCGCCTCGGGGTGCCAGAGGGCCGAGTAGCCGAGCGCTTCGACGCGCTGCGCGAAGGCCGCGGCCTCGTCGGCCGGCATCAGGTCGAGAAATGTCCACACACCCAGGCGTCCGAGCTGCATAGTCGGTCCTCCTCGCCGGCTGGCCTATCAGCCGTCGGGCGGCTGGTCGAGCCGCCTCCAGTTGACCTGTCAGCCCGTAAGAGGCAGTTTCGCTCACCGCATGGAGAGGTGCCCGAGTGGCCGAAGGGGCGCGCCTGGAAAGTGCGTATACCCAAAAGGTATCGTGGGTTCGAATCCCACCCTCTCCGTTGTCTCACGCGGGCGAGTTGCGCCCGCCGGCAGCGGAGGCTACGAGACAGACAGATGCGGTGAGTACGAGTGATAGCTAGGTCCCGCGCAAGCGAGCGTCGCGAACTCCGTCAGGTCCGGAAGGAAGCAGCGGTACCGACTCCCTTGCTGTGCCGCGGGGAAGCCTAGCTATCACTGGTACTCACCGCGCGGGCGCCGCGCTCGGCGGCGCCGCCCAACGGCAGCGACACCTCCGCGACGCAGCCGCCGCGGCTGTGGTTCCACAGCTTCACATCGCCCTGGTGGGCGCGTGCGATGGCGCGCGCGATGCTGAGCCCGAGGCCGGTGCCCGGGGCCTTGGTGCCCGGGGCGCGATAGAAGCGCTCGAAGACGCGCTCCAGCTGATCGGTGGCGAGGCCGAGGCCGCCATCGATGACGCAGACCCGGGCCCAGTCGCCGTCGCGGCGCATGGTGATCTCGATGCGGGTGCCGCTCGCCGTATGGTGCAGCGCGTTCTCGATCAGGTTGCCGAACAGCCGGTAGAGCTCGGGCGCGATGCCGTCGACGCTGAGGGTGGGATCGCCGGCGACGTCGATGCCCACGCCGCGCGCCGTGGCCGCCTCCTCCCAGGCGTCGGCGAGCTCCTGCAGCATCTCGGCCAGGCCGATGGGCGAGTTCGGGGCACGCGAAGGCAGCCCTTCGAGCCGCGCCAGCGTGAGCAGGTCCTCGGCCAGGCGGGCGAGGTGCTCGGTGTCGCGCAGCGCCTCGGTCAGCGCGGTGCGGTACTCGTCGGCTGCGCGCTCGCGCGCCAGGGTCACCTCCAGGCCGGTGCGCAGCACCGCCAGCGGCGTGCGCAGCTCGTGCGCCGCGTCGGCGGTGAAGCGCCGCATCTCGGTGACGCCGCCGGCCAGGCGATCGAGCAGGCGGTTGAGCGATGCGACCATGCGGCCGAGCTCGTCGTCCGGCGTCGGGCTCGGGATGCGCGCCGTCAGGTCGCCGACGCCGATGTTGTCCATCGCCCGCGCCGTCTGCTCGAGCGGGCGCAGGGCGCGGCTGGCGACCACCCACAGCGCGACGGCGAGCAGC
>JBOHWA010000820.1:0-7929 GCA_050735855.1 Binatia bacterium | reverse complement strand
GCGCCGAGGGCCGTGTCGAGCGATCACTCGTCGAGCGCGCCGGCGCGCGAGCCCTGCAGACCCTCGCCGGCGGACTGTTGCAGGTACTCCTCGATGAACGGGTCGAGGGCGCCGTCGAGCACGGCGTCGGCGTTGCCGATCTCCTTGCCGGTGCGGTGGTCCTTCACCATGCGGTAGGGGTGCAGGACGTAGGAGCGGATCTGGCTGCCGAAGGCGATCTCGCGCTTGCCCTTCTGCAGCGAGTCCAGCCGGTCGCGCTGCTTCTGCTTCTCCAGATCGTACAAGCGGGAGCGCAGGATCTTGAACGCGGTGGCCTTGTTCTTGTGCTGCGAGCGCTCGTTCTGGCAGGCGACGACGATGCCGCTCGGCAGGTGCGTCAGGCGCACGGCGGAGTCGGTCTTGTTGACGTGCTGCCCGCCGGCGCCGCTCGAGCGATAGGTGTCGATGCGCAGGTCCTTCTCGTCGATCTCGACCTCGATGCTGTCGTCGAGCTCGGGGAAGACGAACACCGAGGCGAACGAGGTGTGGCGCCGCGCGTTGGCGTCGAACGGCGAGATGCGCACCAGCCGGTGCACGCCGGCCTCGGCGTGCAGGTAGCCATACGCATAGGGGCCTTCGACGGTGAACGAGGCGCCCTTGATGCCGGCCCCTTCGCCGGGTTGCAGGTCGACCAGCTCGGTCTTGAAGCCGCGCCGTTCGCACCAGCGTAGGTACTGGCGCATCAGCATCTCGGCCCAGTCCTGCGCCTCGGTGCCGCCGGCGCCGGCCTGCAGGGTGAGGATGGCGTTGCCGGCGTCGTGCTCGCCGCCGAGCAGGCGTTCGAGATCGAGGTGGTGCAGCACCTCCTCCATCTCCTCGAAGCGCCGCACGGCCTCGGCCGGCGACTCGGCATCGCCCTCGGTTGCCAGCTCGACGTACAGCTTGGCTTCGTCGAGCGCCGCCTGCAGCTTGCGCCAGCTCTCGAGCGGTCCGCTCAGCGTGGAGCGTTCGCGCAGAACGGCTTGCGCCGCTTCGGCCTTGTTCCAGAACTCGGGGTCGGAAGAGGTGACGTCGAGCTCCTCGATGCGCGCTTCGCGGGTCGGCAGGTCAAAGATACCTCCCGAACGCCGCCAGCCGCTCTGCGAGGGCGGCGCAACGTTCTTTCAGCTCACTGAGCTCCATGGTGGCCATGACCGGTGGACTGTAGCGGCTTTCCCCACCGAGGTCGACGGCGGGTCATGCCACGCTCCCCTGGAGGGCGCCCGGTCCCTCGGCGCCGGGGGCGGAGGGGTGGTTCGAAGCCTCAACGCGGTGTCGGATCACGCGCGTCGAGCGCCGCCTTCAGCGCCCGTTGCTTGCCGAACATCCGCCGCGCCTCCGCCGGCGAGCGCTCGTGATCGTAGCCGAGCAGGTGGAGGAGGCCGTGGGTGAGCAGCAGCCGCACCTCGTCGGCGACCGGGACGCCGCGCGCGGCGGCCTGGCGTGCCGCGGTGTCGAGCGAGATGACCACGTCGCCGAGCACCTCCGGGTGGAGGCCGTCGGCGCCCTCTCGCATGGCGAAGGCGAGGACGTCGGTGGGCTGGTCTTTGTGCCGATAGGTGGCGTTGAGGTGGCGGATCTCGGCGTCGCTGACCAGGGCGATGCTGAGCTCGCTGTGGTCGAGCGTCAGGTGGTGAAGGAGCGCTGTGGCATCGCGGGCGACGGCCTTGGCGGTGACGCCGCGGAGGCGGCGGTTGGAGGCGATCGAGACCGGCATGCGCAGAGCGGGAGCACTCCCGCACTCCAGAGCTACTCGCGGGGCGGGTTTTTGGCCGCTTCCGCCGCCGCTTCGGCGCGGTCGTAGGCGGTGATGATGTCGCGCACCAGGCGGTGGCGGACGACGTCGCGCTCGCTGAACTGGCAGAAGATGATGCCGTCGACGCCGGTGAGGGTCTGCACGGCGTGCTTGAGGCCGGAGGGCTTGCCGGTCGGCAGGTCGATCTGCGTCACGTCGCCGGTGATCACCGCCTTGGAGCCGTAGCCGAGGCGGGTGAGGAACATCTTCATCTGCTCCGGGGTGGTGTTCTGCGCCTCGTCGAGAATGACGAACGAATCGTTCAAGGTGCGGCCGCGCATGAAGGCGAGCGGGGCGACCTCGATGGTGCCCTTCTCGACCATCTTGCGGGCGCGGTCGAAGTCGACCATGTCGTGCAGCGCGTCGTACAGCGGGCGCAGGTACGGGTTGACCTTCTCGGCCAGATCGCCGGGCAGGAAGCCGAGCTTCTCGCCCGCCTCGACCGCCGGCCGGGTGAGGATCATGCGGGCGAAGTTGTCGCGCATCAGCGCGGCGACGGCCATCGCCATGGCGAGATACGTCTTGCCGGTGCCGGCGGGGCCGATGCCGAAGACGATGTCGTGGTGGCGGATGGCGTCGATGTAGGCCTTCTGCGCCACGCTCTTGGGCGTCACCACGCGCTTGTTGGCGGTGATGTAGATCGAGTCGAGGAAGATGTCGCGCAGCTTGGCGCTGCGGTCGCGGCTGAGGATGCGGACGGCGTAGTCGACGTCGCTGGGATAGACCGGGTAGTCGTGCTCGAGCAGCCCGTAGAGCTCGGTCAGCACGCGCGCGGCGAGCTCGCGCTCGACCGCGTCGCCGGTGATCAACAGGGCGCGGTCGCCCAGGCCGATGCGCACGCCGAGGGCGCGCTCCACCGTCTTGATGTGCTCGTCGTGATGGCCGAGCAGCTCGTGGAAGCGGTGATGGTCGTCGAACTGGACTTCGACGGTGTCGGCGGTGGCGGCGGCGGGCGGACTGGTCACGACGCCACCAGCTCGACGGCGCGCGCCAGCGCCGCGTCGATCTTCGACGGGTCGCTGCCGCCCGCCTGCGCGAGCTCTGGGCGGCCGCCGCCCTTGCCGCCGACGATCGGGGCGATCTGGCCGACCAGCTTGCCGGCGTGCACCTGGCCGGCGAGATCCTTGGTGACCGCCGCCAGCAGGCGGACCTGGCCGCCCTCTTCGCTGGCCAGCACGATGACGCCCGAGCCCAGACGCTCGCGCAGCTGATCGGCGATCTCCAACAGGCGCTTGGGATCGGCGCCGTCGATGCGGCTGGCGATGACCTGCCTGCCGTTCACCGTCTGCGCCTGGCCGAGCAGATCGCCGGTCTGGTTGCCGGCCGCCTGGCGCTGCAGCTGGGCGAGTTGGCGCTCGAGCTGCTTCTGTTGCGCCAGCAGACGCTCGACGCGTTCGGCGAGGTTCTCCTCGCTGCCGCGCAGCAGCTGGCCCAACTGGCGCAGCGACTGCTCGGAGGTGCGCACCCAGTCGAGCGCCCCGGCGCCGGTGATCGCCTCGATGCGGCGCGTGCCGGCGGCAACGCCGCTCTCGCCGCGCAGCTTGAAGAGGCCGATGTCGCCGGTGCGCAGCACGTGCGTGCCGCCGCACAGCTCGGTGGAGAACTCGCCCATGCGGACGACGCGCACGCGGTCGCCGTACTTGTCGCCGAAGAAGGCCAGGGCGCCGGCTTTGATGGCGTCGTCGAAGGCCATCTCGTCGACCGTCACCTCGGCGTTGGCACGGATGGCGGCGTTGACGTCGTCCTCGATGCGCCCGAGGGTCGCCTCGTCGATCGGCGCCGGCTGGCTGAAGTCGAAGCGCAGCCGCTCGGGCGCCACCAGCGAGCCGGCCTGGCGCACCTGATCGCCGAGATGGCGGCGCAGCGCGCCGTGCAGCAGATGGGTGGCGGAGTGGTTGAGCCGCGTCGCTTCGCGGCGCGCCGCATCGACCTTCAGACGGGCGCGCTCCCCGATGTGGAGCGCGCCGCGCACGACGGTCCCGACGTGGACGGTGAGATCGGGCCGCGGCCGCAGCGTCTCGGTCACCTCGACCAGGGCGCCGTCGGCGGTCTCGATGGTGCCGCGGTCACCGGACTGACCGCCCGACTCGCCATAGAAAGGGGTCTCGGCAGCGACCAGATAGACGGTGTCACCACTGCGCGCCTCGCGGCGCTCCTCGCCGTCGACCGAGAGCGCGGCGATGGTCGACTCGTGCTCGACGGTGCGATCGCCGACGAAGCGCGACGACGACGTGCTGCCGACGATGACGCCCTCGCCGGCCGCCTTGCGCGCTTCGCGCCCGCGGCGCTTCTGCGCCGCCATGGCGGCCTGGAAGCCGGCGCTGTCGACGGCGATGCCGGACTCGCGCAGGATGTCCTCGGTCATGTCGACCGGAAAGCCGAAGGTGTCGTACAGCTTGAACGCGACCTCGCCCGAGAGCGTCGTCTGGCCGTTGCGCGCCAGCGCGGCGCGCTCCTGCTCGAGCAGCGCCAGCCCCTTGTCGAGCGTCTCGGCGAAACGCTCCTCCTCGCCGCGCACGACGTCTTCGATGTAGGCGCGCCGCTCGACGATCTCCGGGTAGGCGGCGCCGAGCACGGCGCAGACCGGCTCGCTCATGCGGTAGAGGAAGGGCGCCTCGAAGCCGAGCACGCGGGCGTGGCGCGCGGCGCGGCGCAGGATGCGGCGCAGGACGTAGCCGCGGCCGTCGTTGGCCGGCACGACGCCGTCGGCGATCATGCAGTTGAGCGCGCGGCTGTGGTCGGCGATGACGCGCATGGCGAGGTCGTCCTCGGCGCGCGCGCCGTAGCGCCGCTTCGACTGCTGCTCGGTGAAGGCGATCAGGGTGCGGAAGAGGTCGGTGTCGTAGTTCGAGGCGACGTTCTGCATCACCGCGGCGACGCGCTCGAGCCCCATGCCGGTGTCGACGTGCTTGGCGGCGAGCTCGGCCAGCGAGCCGTCGGCCTGGCGGTTGTACTGGATGAAGACCAGGTTCCACAGCTCGATGTAGCGCGAGCAGCCGACGTTGACGGCGCACTGGTGCCCGGCGATGTGCTGCTTGTCGCAGGCCCCCGGCCCGCGGTCGATGTGGATCTCCGAACACGGCCCGCAGGGACCGGTCTCGCCCATCTCCCAGAAGTTGTCCTTCTCGTCGAAGCGCTGGATCTGCGACGGGGTGATGTCGGTCTCACTCTTCCACAGCCGCTCGGCGTCGTCGTCGGTGCGGTAGACGGTCGCCCACAGCTTGTCCTTCGGCAGTCCCCAGACCACGGTGAGCAGCTCCCAGGCCCACTGGATCGCGTCCTTCTTGTAGTACTCGCCGAACGACCAGTTGCCGAGCATCTCGAACAAGGTGTGGTGGTAGGTGTCGCGCCCCACCTCTTCGAGATCGTTGTGCTTGCCGCTCAGGCGCAGGCACTTCTGCGCGCTGGCGGCGCGCGGGTTGGCGCGCGTCTCCTGACCGAGGAAGACGTTCTTGAACTGCACCATGCCGGCGTTGGTGAACAGCAGGGTGGGATCGTTCTCGGGCACGATCGACGAGCTGCGCACGACCTCATGGCCGCGGGCGCGGAAGAACTCGAGAAAGCTGCTGCGAATGTCGGCACCGGTCATCTGCGAACCCTAGGAGATAGGGTACGCGCGTTCAAGAACGCGTGGAGGGCGCCGGGACCCACGCCGCGTGGAACCCGTGTGGCACCCGCCGCGGCAGGCGGATCTCCGCCACCGGGCCGCGGTCGGGCCGGTGGGCATCGAGGATGCAGAGGTCGGTGGCGTCCTCGGCGCGGTCGTAGACCAGCGTCAGCAGCCAGCCGTCGCCCTCGCCGCGGCCGCCGGGGACGAAGAAGGCCTCATTGGCGTGGCGATGCAGGCCGGCGTCCCAGAGCAGCGAGCGGCCGGTCTGGTAGTCGAAGCGGCCGATGCCGCCCAGGTCGACCGACGCGTCGTGCGGCCGGCTCTCGACGAACCAGCCGTAGCGGTGCTTGCGGCCGCTGAAGCGGCGGTCGTGGCTGGGCAACTCGAACTGCAGGTCGGTGACGATCTCCTCGCTGAACGTCAGCTGTGCGCCGCCCGTGCCGATGCGCCAGCGGCGCAGCGACAGCTCGGTGTCGTCGAGGTCATCGTTGGCGAACATGTGGTCGTGGCGGCAGACGTCGAGTACCACCTCGTCGCCCTCGCGGTAGGCGTTGACCTCGTGGAAGACGTAGCACGGGTCGATCTCGACCCAGCGGATCTCGCTCGCCAGACCGCCGAGCGGCATGACGCCGAGGCGGGCGCCGTACTCGGCCTTCCAGTAGAAGGGATTGTCGGCGCCGTTGATTGCCCCCGCCAGATCGAACAGCACCGGCAGCTCCCAGAAGATCACGTCCTGCTCGGTGATGGCGAAGGAATGGATCATGGTCGACGCGGCGACGTCGATCTCCTGCCGGTGGATGACGCGGCCGGTCGCGTCGGCGACGCCGTAGGTGAGGTACGGCGGGACGAACCAGTAGCCGAAGAAGTGCAGGTAGCCGGTGACCGGATCGATCTTCGGATGGGCGGTGAACGAGGTCAGCAGGGCGCCGTCGAAGTCGTGCACGCCCATGGTCGACAGATCGCCCGGGTTGAGGCGGTGCGGGAAGCCGACCTCGCCGGAGGTGAGCAACTTGCCGCCGTGCCAGACGCAGCTCACGTTGCTCTGGTTGTTGCCGCCGACCGGCGGCAGGCCGCTGTCGAAGCCGCGGCCTTCGACGTACAGCGGCGTGCGGATGTAGCGGTTGCGGTACCAGGCGGCGCGGCCGCGCTCGAAGCGCACGCCGTGCACCATGCCGTCGCCGAAGAACCAGTGCGGCGAATCGCCGGCCTGCGGGTTGGAGCCGTTGCGGACATAGAGCCCGCTCAGCTCGCTGGGGATGTGCCCCTTGACGGTGAGGTCGGTGACGTCGAGCTCGTCGAACACCGGCTCGTAGCCGTTCTGCAGCCACCAGGGGGTGGCGGGATCGACCGTCAGGGGCGTCGACTGCTGCCCGCCGCCGGTGCCGCCGCTGCTGCTGCCGCAGCCGCCGAGCAGCGCCGAGGGGAGCGCCAGACCGGCGGCGGCGAGGCCCGAGGCGCGCAGAAAGTCACGCCGGCTCCAAGCCGGCAGCGTGGCAAAACGACTGGCTCGCTTCATCGATCCCCCCAGGCTGAGCGCCCGGAGCCGGACGCGCGTGCCAGCTACACGCTATCCCGCTGACAGGTCAACTTGCGAGCGTTTTGCGCCGTCTCAGGCGGGCCGGCCGGTCCAGGAGGCCAGCCAGCGGGCGAGCTCCGCGGCCCCCCACAGCACGGCGCCGTTGGTGCCGTTGCGCGGCCCGACCGCCTGTCGCAGGTCGCCCTCGGCCGAGACCTCGAACGAGGCGACCTCGCCCTCGTGCTCGGCATGGAAGAGGAAACAGCGGCCGCGCACCGCCGCGTCGGCGTAGGTCGCGATGCAGTGCTGCATGCGCTGTCCCTCGGCGGCCACGTCGCCCGCGGTGGCGAGGAACACCAGTCCGGGAACGTCCGGCAGCGGGTGCGGCGGGCGCGCGGTCGGTGTCTCCGGCGCATGCCGTGAGGGGGGATCGAGGCGGAAGCGTTGCATCAGGTCGAGGAAGTCGCGGCGCGGATCGTGCCAGCGGATCGCGCGCTCGACGCAGGCGCTCAGCGTGGCGCCGGTCGGATTCGCATCGATGAGATAGTTGGCGGCGACGCGCAGGTCGTCGTCCTGGCGCGGATCCAGCCGGCGCTCGGTGGCCTCGCCGATGCGCAGCAGCGCGCGTCGGATGGCGAGCTCCCCCGCGTGCTGTAGGACGTGCAGGCACGCCGGCAGCTCGCCGCGCCGCTCCATGCCGGCGCCGACACAGAGCAGCAGCATGTGCAGCTCGAGGCGGTTGGTGATGGTGCGCTCGAGGCGGACATGGCGCAGCGCGCAGACGACGCGGGCGGGGATCTGCGGCGGCAGGTTCATCAGCGTGCGGTCGAGGCTGCCGTAGCTGCGGCCGCCGGGTGCGAAAAGGCGGCGCCACTCGCGCATGGCGCGCAACAGCGCGTAGAGCGGGATCGGCGCGTCGTCCGGATGCGGCAGCGGCCACAGCGCGCCCTCGACGAAGCCGGCCGCGACGGCGGCGGCGTGGTAGCGGGC
>JBOHWA010000819.1:0-5992 GCA_050735855.1 Binatia bacterium | reverse complement strand
CGGCGCCGAGGGACCGGCGCCCTCCATCAGGCTGCCACTCGCCGGCAGGACCACACAGACCCACTACCCCAGCGTGGCGTGGGTTCGCAGGGCGTCGAGCACCACCTGGACGCGCTGCGGCAGATGGCGGCGGCTCGGATAGACGGCGTGCACCGGCAGGCGGGCGATGTGCGTGCGCGGCAGCACGCGGAGCAGCGTGCCGGCGTCACACGCGGCGCGGGCGACGAAATCGGGCAGCACGGCGATGCCGGCGCCGCGTTCGGCGAGCTCGCGCAGCGCAAACAGGTCGTTGACCCGCATGCGCGGCACCAGCCGCAGGCGCCGCCCGCCGCTGCCGCGCAGGCGCGCGATGTCCGTTGCCGGGCTCGAGGCGGGCACGGCGAGCAGGTCGTGGCGCTGCAAATCCTCGAGGCGACGCGGCCGACCGCGGCGCTCGAGGTACGCCGGCGCGGCGCAGAGCACGATGGACACCGAGCCGAGCGGGCGCGCGGTCAGCGACGAGTCGGCCAACCCACCCTCGCGCACCGCCAGATCGATGTCATCCTCGATGAAATCGACCCGCCGCCCGCTGAGTACGACGTCGAACTCGAGCTGCGGATGCGCCGCAGCGAGCACCGCCAGCACCGGCGGCAGACAGCTCCGCCCGAAGGCCGGCGAGGCCGAGAGGCGCACCCGCCCGCGGATCGCGTGCTGCTGGTCGCGCACGGCGGTCTCGGCTTCCTCGAAGGCGTCGAACAACGCCCGCGTGCGCTGATAGAGATCGCGGCCGGCGGCGGTCGCGCGCACGTTGCGCGTCGTGCGCTCGAGCAGGCGCGCGCCGAGGGCCCCTTCCAGGCGCGAGATCTGCTTGCTCACGGCCGACGGCGTCAGGCCGAGCCGCCGCCCGGCGGCGGTGAGGCTGGCGGCGTCGATGACGAAGACGAGGGTGCGGATGGCGGCGACGTGCGCGCCGGGCATTTGTGACGTCATGTCACGAGTGTATGGAATTCTCTGCTCTTGTTGAATCGCCCGCCCGCACTATCCTCGCGCCATGGACACCACCCACCACCCCATCGCCCGCGCCACGGCGCCCGTACCGGTCCCCCTGCCCATCCGCATCCTGCGTCGGATGCGCCCGGCCATCGCCTGGCTCCTCAGCTCGCCGCTGCACGCGGTGCTCAGCCGCGACGTCCTGCTGCTCGCCTACCGCGGCCGCACGAGCGGGCGCCGATACGAGCTGCCGCTCAACTACGTCGAGCACGGCGGGCGGCTGTACCTGTGCACGCACGACTCGCGCTGGTGGCGCAACCTGCGCGGCGGCGCGCCGGTGGAGTTGCACCTGCGCGGCCGGCGGCTGCAGGCGACACCGTGCGTCCTGGCGTCCGACTCCGCCGAGGCCCTGGACGGGCTGCGCGCCTTCCTGACCCGCAACCCTCGCACCGGAGCACTGCTCTACAACGTGCAGAACGACGCCGCGCGGCGGCCGTTGGAAGGTGATCTCAAGCGCGAGGTACGCCACTCGGTGGTGGTGCGCCTAGAGATGGCGACCGACTGACGAAGACGAGCCTCGCCCTCTCGGACAAGACCCGGTCTTGCCTGCCAATTCCCAAGGCCCCGCTCAACCCACGGCGGACAGATTGCGCACCACCACTGGATGACGATCTGTTGCGTTGCTAGCTGGTGGGCAATCTTCGCCGGTTCTGACCGCCTGGCTGCGCCGGGCACTTCGAGCGCCGCGCCAGCGCAGACCCGCCGATGTGATCCGCAACGCGGTCCACCTCATGCAGGTAACGTGCGGGCATCAGGTGCGGCGTGCTCTCTGCCACGCCATAGCCCTACGAAGGGTCAATTGGTGCGCTCAAGGTCGCGCAGCCGCCGACCGCGCTCGCGACCGTCGCGATGAGGTCGGTCACATTGACCGATCCGTCTCCGTCTGTATCGCAGGCCGCGCAGTGCTTGACGTTCGTACCCAACACCATCCCGACACAGACGATGACTTCAGAGATCGACGTCGAATCCGTCTCCGCACAATCGCCGGGGCATACTCCCGCCCCGCGAATGGTCACGAGCGCGAGTATGTCGAAGACGTCCGTGACCCACGCGGTCCCGTCGGGGTTTGCCGCGACGCGCCATGGGCAGCCGCCCAGAAGCACGCTCACTTTGTGACCCGCCGGGTCGATACGGCTGATCCGCCCACCATACATTTCGGTGAACCACACGGACCCGTCTGCGCCTACTGAGACATCCGAGATCATATCATTCGGACCTGCGACGAGATCCTCCTCGATCGTGCCGTCAGCAGCGATCCTCCCCAGAATGCCCTCGTCCGGCAACGTATACCACGCGCCGTCCTGTCCATCGGCGGCAAGATAACGAGACCCGCTCGAAGTTGAGTAGACACTCACGCCGCCGTCACTTGCGATACGATGAATCTGACTGTTGAGGAGATCGGCAACCCAGGCTCCGCCGTCGGACGTGCTCACGATGCCCAGAGGCCATGCCTCCGTTCCTAAGTTCAGGATTCGGCCCAGGCTCCCGTCCGCCGCGATTTCGGCCACGCTACCCGACTCGTGCATCGTCACCCAAGCGCCGCCGCCCACCCTCGCCGCAATCCCAACGGGCTCCGAAGGAAAGTCGAGAGGAAGCACGGCGAGCTCGCCGACGGGCGAGACACGAGCAACGACGAACAGGTCTGCCACGAACCACACTGTTCCGTCGGACCCGACATCGACGTCACCCGGGTAAAAGAACGTCTCAGGCACCGCCAACTCTGCCCTCCTCCCCGTCGAGGTGATGTGCACCAGGGAATTGCCAGCCGTCCGCGAGGTGGTGACCCAGACCCCTCCACTTCCATCCGACGTTATGTCGAACGTCGACCCGTTCACCAAGAAGCGATCGACTTGGGCCCAACCAGCATAGGCGCGAGAGTCGCCGACGACGACGGCAACCACCGCGACCAGCGCCAGTTGGTATGCGAGCGGTCGGATCAGACGCAACCTATCCCTCAACCGCCGGCAGCGTCCCAATCCGAGTTCTGTGGATGACGGCTGCCAGGCGCTTGGGATCGTTCATGCGGCCATGTCTTTTTCGTTCGGAAGCACAATTTCAAATTTGGGCAAACCCGACAAGACCAGATTCCTCGGTCCTTCCGATCTCTTCTCTGCGCCCTCCGCGTCTCCGCGTTGAACTCTTCTCTTCTCCGACTCACCGCCCCATGAACGTCGCCTGGCGATCGATCATCGCCACGAACGCATCGACCAGGCCGTCGAGTCCACTCGTCTGCGGTTCGAGGATGCGCAGCGCGTCGACGATCGCCTCGAGTGTGGCGACGAAGTGCGGCTGCGGCTCGCGGCGGATGCGGTAGCGGCTGGGGACACTCGGGCGCAGCTGCAGGTGCGGCAGGGCGCGCAGCCAGTCGTGCGCAGCGTAGATCTTCTTGGCCTTGAACCAGGTCGCGTCGATCAGCACCAGGTGGCGCGGCCGCTCATCCGGCGCCAGCGTGCTGAGCTCGACCGCGCCCGGGCCGGGATACAGCAGCGCTGCCTGCGCCGGCAGGCGGGCGCGGATGGCGGTGGCGTCGAGCCACGGCGCGCACGACTCGACCCGCACGCGCTCCAGTCCGAGGCGGGCGATGCGCACCGTCCCGACCGGGTGCAGGCGCTCGTGCGGGTGTTGGAGGATGATCACGCCGGTGCGATTCGGCACCCGTTCGATCGAGGCGCAGATGCACGCCACCTGCGGCTTGAAGCAGGTGTAGCACTCCAGCCGCGGTGGGCGGACACCCGGCTCGTGGCGTGCGGTCGCTGTGGACATCCGGTCCTGATAGCACGGGCGCGGTCGGCGCCGGCAGATGGGGGCCGGCCCCACGCTCAGCGCGCGCTGCTCTCGATCGGGCGCAGCAGCCGGCGGATGCCCGGCGAGCCGACGGCGCGCTCGAAATCGGCATGGGTCTTCTCGTCGGCGACGCGGAAGCCGACGCCCTCGTAGGCACGCTGCGCCGGGGTGTTGCCGATCAGCACGGCGATCTGTGCCTGCGCGTGGCCCTGCTCGCGGCCGCGCGCGAGAATCGCGTGCAGCAGCGCGCGCACCAGGCCTTTGCCGCGACACTCGGGTTTGGTCGCCACCCACTCGATGATCCAGGCGTCCTCGGCCGTGTCGGGGATGCAGGTGAGGAAGGGCTGCATACGCAGGGCCATGCCCTGGCGCTGCTCGGCGTTCCACTGTTCGGCGTCGAGGGCGTCGCCGATCGCCTCGAACAGCGCGCTGCCACCGGCGGTCGTCGGGTTGGTGTAGCCGGAGAGCGCCGCCGCCACCTGCCCGTCCGCCTCGGCGACCAGGAACCCCGACCAATGGCAGAACGACCGCGCCGGCCGCTTCGAGGTGCCGATGTTGCGCACGATGCGCAGCCGGTCGGCCTCCGCACCCGGGAAAGCGAGGTCCCAGAAACCGAGCGGCAGGTGCGAACGGGCCGCCTCCTGCTGCACCCAGGCAAGGAACGGCATGTCGGCTTCGATAGCGGGCCGGATCTGGACATCCATCGGAAGATCTATGTCAGATCGCGGCGGCCGTGTCGCGGGCGGCGTACTCGCACCGGCCGCGCGTCGGAGCGGGCGGGCCGCCCGCGCTCCCAGCACGAGCGCCCGTCGCGGTCGCGTCCGGCACGATTCCGATGGAGAACTACACCTTCGAGACCAGCGACCTCCTGCGGCGCGAGATCGACGACAGCCGCGCCGAAGAGCCCGACGACGACGTGGCGCCGGACCCACCGGCCGCGCCGCTGACCTTCTATTGGGCGGAAGTGCGCTTCGATGCACTCCCCGATGCGACCGAGCGCGCCTGCTACAACGCCATCACCACCGAGCTGCAGCTCGACGAGTCACAAACCACGGCCCTGGTCGGCATCGGCCCGCAGCTCTTGTGCGCCCAGCCGGAATATCAGCAGCTGCGCCGCGACCTCGGTCTGTCCGGTGGATGCGACACGCCGCCGCCGGCGCGACCGACCGTCAAGCCGCAGACGCTGGAATGCACGTGGACGAACCCTCAACCCTGATCGTCCCCCGCGGCCAGGGCTATCGCGCCGGCCCCTCCGCCGCGCGCCACAGATACCAGCTCGCCACCGTGCGGTAGGGCTTCCAGCGGGCGCCGCGCTTCTCGACGTCCGCCGGCGCCGGCAGCGCGCGCTTGCGGAACGCGGCGGCGAAGCCCTTGCGGACGCCATAGTCGTCCACCGGCAGGACGTCCGGGCGGCCGAGTCGGAACATGAGCAGCATCTCCGCCGTCCAGCGACCGATGCCGCGCACGGCGACCAGGCGCGCAACGATCTCGGCGTCGTCCATCCGATGCGCCTCGGCCAGCGTCGGCAGCTCGCCGTCGGCGGCGCGCCGTGCCAGATCGCGCAGCGCGAGGATCTTGGGGCGCGAGAGCCCGGCGCCGCGCAGCGCCTCGTCGGAGGCGCGCAGGATGTGCTGCGGCGTCGGCCCCGCATGGGCGCGCGGAAAGAGCGCGCAGACGCGCCCGTAGATCGTCGCCGCCGCCTTGCCGGTGAGTTGCTGGTAGACGATCGCCTCGGCCAGCGCGCCGAAGAGGCTGGTGGTCCGCTTGATCTCCATGCGGAAGGGTCCAGCCGCGTCGATGACGCGCGCCAGCGCCGCGTCGGCGGCACGCAGGTGAGCGATGGCGACGGCCGGGTCGAAGCCGAACGTGCCGTCGCCGTCGAACAACGCCAACTGCGGCGCGACGCGCCTCCCCTCGATCTCCAACATGCGGCGCTTCGTCGCGATACCACCGTCGGCGGAGAATCCGCCCATCCGGCCGCCGGCCGCCAGCACGCGGTGACACGGCACGACGATGGCGAACGGATTGCGCCCCAACGCCTGCCCGACCGCACGCGCCGCGCCGGGCGCATCCAGCGCGGTCGCAAGCTCGCCGTAGGTGCGCGTCTGCCCGGGCGGAATGGCGCGCGCCGCCTCATAGACGCGGCGGTGGAACGGCGACACCTCGTCCATGTCGAGCG
>JBOHWA010000818.1:0-2805 GCA_050735855.1 Binatia bacterium | reverse complement strand
CCGCGAGAAAGGAAACGTTGGGACTCGATCAACCCCCCATCCTGACCTTCCCCCGCAAGGGGGGAAGGGACCCTCGATGTCGCCGCAGCAATGGCCGCGCCAGGAGCCGACCGCTCAGTGCTGGGAGCGCGGGCGGCCCGCCCGCTCTTGGGTTGGGGGGGCGGTTGATCGCCTTCGTTGACTCCGTCTGGAGCGGCATCCTAACCAGGGCCATGCACCGTGCTGCCTGGCTCGCCGTGTGCGCGCTGCTGCTCGCCGGCTGCCAACGCGCGGCGCCGCCTGGGCGCGTGATGGTGCTCGGGCTCGACGGCATGGACCCTGCCACCATCGATCTGCTCATGGCCGAGGGGCAGATGCCCAACTTCGCCACGCTGCGCACCGAGGGCGCCTACGGGCGGCTGATCAGCAGCAAGCCGCTCCTGAGCCCGATCATCTGGACGACGATCGCCACCGGCAAGCCGCCCGATCAGCACAAGATCGGGCACTTCGTCGCGGTGAACGACAAGACCGGCGAGCAGCTGCCGGTGACCAGCCAGATGCGCGGGGTGAAGGCGCTGTGGAACATCCTCTCCGACGCCGGGCGATCGGTCGACGTCGTCGGCTGGTGGGCGACCTGGCCGGCGGAGACGGTGAACGGCACGGTGGTCAGCGACCACACCTGCTACCACTTCCTGTTCGACGAGGGCGCCAGCGGCGGCGCCGACGCGACCGGCATCGTCTTCCCGCCGGCGCTCGAGCCGGCGCTGCGGCCGTTGATCCGGCGGCCGGCCGATCTGCGGCCGGCCGACGTTGCGCCGTTCGTCCAGGTGAGCGCGGCCGAGTTCGACCGGCCGTTTCATTTCGACGACGACCTGAGCCACTTCAAATGGGCCCTGGCGACCGCCGAGAGCTATCGCGCCATCGCCAAGCACCTCTGGCAGACCGATCGGCCGGATGTCCTGCTCACCTACATCGAGGCGACCGACTCGGTCGCGCACCTCTTCGGCCACTTGTTCCGCGCCCAGGGTCTGGCGGGCGAGCTGGCGGCGCAGCAGCGGCGCTACGGCAACGCCGTCGAATCGATGTACCGCTACGCCGATCAGCTGGTCGGCGAGGCGATCGCGATGATGGACGACCGCACCACGCTGATCGTCCTCTCCGACCACGGCTTCGAGCTCGGCACCCTGCCCGACGATCCGAGCAAGACGCGCGACATGCGCCGCGTCAGCGAGCGCTTCCATCGCGTCGAGGGCATTCTCTATCTGTACGGCAACCAGGTGAAGGCGCGCCGGCGTCTCGATCAGCCGACGCTGCTCGACGTGGCACCGACGGTGCTGGCGCTCACCGGCATCGCGCCGGCGCGCGACATGCCCGGGCGGGTGCTGAGCGAGGCCCTCGATGCGCCGCCGATGGCGCGCCAGGTGGCGAGCTTCGAAGGCGGTGCGCCCGTCGCCGGAACGGCCGGCGGCGGCGATCCCAGTGTCGATCCGGCCATCCTCGAGCGCCTGCGGGCGCTCGGCTACCTCGATGCGCAGTCGCCCAAGGGCGACCGCAACCTCGCCGCCGTGCTGTTCCAGGAAGGCAAGTTCGCCCAAGCAGCAGCGGCCTACGAGCGCCTGTTGGCCGAGGCACCGGACGATGCCGCGCTGCGCGCCAGCTGGGCCGGCGCGCTCGGTGCGCTCGGGCGCTACGACGAATCGCTCGCCGAGCTCGAGCGCGCCATCGCGCAGCAGCCGCTCAACCCGGAGGCGCACCACAACCGCGGTGTCATCTTCGAAAAGCAGGGCAAGCGCGATGCGGCGGTGGCGGCCTATCGCAGCGCGCTGCGCTACAACCCCCAGTATACGCCCTCACAGGAAGCGCTGGTGCGGCTCACCGGCAGCAGCGGCAGCGCCGCGCCGCGCGATGCGGCCGAGCAGGAGGCGCTGGTGCTGGCCGAGCGCGCCAGCCAGGCGGCGCGGCGCGGCGACTACGCCGGCGCCATGCAGCAGCTCGATGCGGCCGAGCACCTCGCGCCGCGCAGCGCGCTGGTTTATCAGTACCGCGCCAACGTCGCGTTCCTCATGGGCGACCGGGAGCGCGCCAAGGCGGCGCTGCGTCAGGCGCTGGCGATCGAGCCGGACAACGCACTCTTTCAGTCGAATCTGCAGCGGCTCGAAGCGCCGCCCGGCTAGCCGGCGTCAGCGATCGGGCGATTTCCAGGGGGGGCATGGCGGCCAGTAGACAGCGGCACAAGCCGGCGCCGCGCGCGCGGCCGGCGCAGCGCACGGTGCTGGGGGCGTTCTTTCTCAGCGGCTTCGCCGGGCTCATGCACCAGGTGGTGTGGGCCAAGCTGCTGGCGCAGCTGATCGGCGCCACCGCGCACGCGCAGGCGGTCGTGCTGGCGGTGTTCATGGGCGGGCTGGCGCTCGGCGCGGTGTGGCTCGGCCGGCGCGCCGACCGCGACCCGCGTCCGCTGCGCACCTACGTCTGGCTCGAGTGTCTGATCGCCGGGTACTGCCTGCTGCTGCCGCTGCTGTTGCTGGCGGCGGAGCGCGGCTACGTCGCGCTGGCGGAGTTGGTGTTCGAGTCCGGCGGGCTGAAGCTCCTGCTGCGCTGTGCGCTGGCGGTGCTGGCCGTGCTGCCGCCGGCGGTGTTGATGGGCGGTACGCTGCCGGTGCTGGCGCGCCATCTCGTCGGGCGGGTGGAAGACACGCAACGCCAGGTCGCCGATCTGTACGCGCTCAACAGCTTCGGGGCGGTGCTCGGCGCCGGCATCGCCGGCTTCGTCACCCTGCCGGCGTTCGGCGTCTACGTGTCGTTGGGGCTCGCCGCGCTGCTCAACCT